>DJRS01000114.1:1308-8071 GCA_002440145.1 Verrucomicrobia bacterium UBA6354 | reverse complement strand
CACGAGAATCTTTTCTCATGGGCACGGGAATCCCGTCTGTTCGTGGCGTCACGCGGCCGTCCAACGGTTCGGTCGGGCAAAGGGACATCGTCCGCCCTCGCCCCCTCCATCATCCTTCCAATTGCCCAGAACACCATTTCCCCTTCTCCTTATATATAGAGCAAATCTCGGAGGTCTCGCGAAGGTGGGGAGGCAAAAACACTACGGGGCTTTAGGCCCCCCCACGGGAATTTGTCTCAACCCCCGTGGGGTTTCCGTTTCCGGGCGCGGCGAGACGGCTTCCGGCCGTGCGGGAAAGACAAAAAAAGGCGGGACGGGGGATGCCGCCCCGTCCCGCCGCCGGGGGCGGTCGCCTCCTGTCGCCCGCGCTACTTGCGCGAGAAATAGTATTTCACCGTCTCGCAGGACTTCTTCGGATTGCGCTGCGCGTCCACGATGCCCGCCGTGGACATCCCCCAGAAGCGTCCGGCGCGCCGACCGCAATTCCGGTGGTGCGTCTGGGTGTCGGCGAACTGCCAGATGGCGAAGCCCACGTAGTCCGGATTCGCCCAGAGGACCTCGAAGATGTCCTTCAGGTACTCGTCCTGGAACTCCTCCGTCTGGACCGCGGCGTAAGGGTCGTGGCGTCCGTAGACCGCGCTCGTGCCCGACTCGGAGACCATGATGGGCTTGTCCGGATAGAGCCGGCGGAAGCGTTGCGCCGCGCTGTCGAAGCGCGCCTTGACCTGGCGCTTGAGTTCCGCCGCGTCGCCGGGGGTCAAGGGGATCGTGCCCGGGTAGGCATTGATGGCGACGAGGTCGGTGTTGGCGTTGCCGATGTCCTTGTCGATGATGTTGCACGCGAACGTCGTCAGCCGGCCGCTGTCCTCCTTGCGGATCGTCTCGATCAGTTCGTCGATGAGACTCTTGCATTCGGGACGGTCGCTCGCGCATTCGTTCAGGAAGGCGTAGATGACGACGGAAGGATGGTTGAAGCTCGCGCGCACCATCTGCCGCGTCTGCTCGATCTGCTGGGCGCGAAACGCCGCGTCCTTGAACTCGTCGATCGTGCCGCCGTCGCGCGTGTAGACCTGTCCGTTCCCCCAGCCGAGGGACTCCTCCCAGACGAGCAACCCCGCCTCGTCGCACATGTCGAGGAAAAGCGAATTCTGCTGGTAGTGCGCCCCGCGCACGAAGTTCGCCCCGAGCCCCTTGATGATCTGGATGTCACGCAGCATCAGGGACGGACTCGTCGCCGAGCCGAATTCCACGTTCTGCTCGTGCCGGTTGACGCCCTTCAGGAAGAGTTCCTTGCCGTTAAGCCAAAGCTTTTTGGCGCGCGCCTCGATCGTGCGGATGCCGAAACGCGTCGCCGGCAGGGGGCGTTCGCCCGCGGCTTTCAAGGCGACGGTGTGCAGATTCGGCTCCTCGGGCGACCACAGCCTGAAGCCCGGAACCGCCACGCGCGCGCGTCCGCCCCGGAACGTCGCCGGGACCTCGTGGACGCCATCGAAGACGAGCGTCGCGTCGAAATCCGCCTTGCCGAAGTCCACGGCCTCGATTTCCACGAGCCCCGTGCGGTAGTCGCGCGTCCGCACGAAGAGGCGGCGATTGTCGAACGCCAGCGAAACGCCATGGTAGAACCCGCCGTAAAGGTAGAAATCGTAGAATGTGCGCGCGAGCTTCATCGTCGACCAGTCCGGACGGTTGTCCAGCGCGGCGAAGAGCGTATGTTCGCCCGCCGCCAAGGGTCCGGTCGGGATCTCCAGGCGCCCGTACGGATAGGGCCAGACGCCCAGAGGCTTGCCGTCCAGGCGAAAATCGCCGCGCAGACCCATGCCGTCCACGATCAGCCAGGCGTTCGCCACGGGTTCCGTCAGCGTGAAGGTTCGCCGGTACAGCCCCGTGCCGCGCTTGAAGCGCCATTTGGGGAGCGCGTCCCAGCACCCGGGCACGCACATCGCGTCCGTCGCGGCGAAATCGGTCCGCGCGACCTCTTCGATGGACTTCCCCTCCTCGAAGCGGAAGTCCCAGCTGCCGTTGAGATCGACCGGTCCGGACGGAGCGGCCCCGAGGGCGGTCGCGCACAGGGCGACCGCAGCCATATAGGCGAGTTTCATCTGCATTCTGCCTTTCTTTTAGTTTCTTTCAGGAAATATCTCAGTCCAGACGCAAGGTGGAGCACGGCGCGACCTTGACCTCGCGCACGTTCTTGCCCTCGCGCACGACAAGCGTCTTCGCGTCCGTCGCGTTCACGATGTAGACGATCGGCCCGCGCGAACGGTCGACTTCAACGACCATCGCCGGGTCGTACACCGCCACGACCTGCTCGTCTTCCCCGCAGGCATAGACGATCGGATAGTTCAGGTCGGGGCGCATCGGGCGCAGCTCGCCCTTCATGATGGTCTCGCGGTGCGCCAGCCAGAAGTCCAGCATCTCGCGCAGCTTGGCGCGGTGCGCGGCGGAAATCTCCTCCAGGCGGACGGAAATCTGCGGCACGGAGAAGAGGATGTTCCAGAACTGCTTGGACGCCGCCTCGGGCGACTCGTCCATGTTCCACATGAGCATGTCCGAATGCACGGCGGCCGGACCGCACGACAGGCGCAGATCCAGCGTGCGGATGCGGTTGGACAGCACGTCCATCGGGCAATCCGCCGCACGCAGCATGTTGCCGTATTTGAGGATGGCCGGTCCGATGTAGGACTGGCGGAATTCGATCAGCACCCCGGGCTTGATCGCCGCCAGACGCTTGTTGACGTCCGTCATCAGACGGTCGATCGCCTCGGGAAGCGACTTGATGTCCCGCCCGGCGTAGTCCTCCTTCACGGCCGGATCCGCGCCGCGGAAGCCGAACGAATCGATGAAGTCGAGCTTGAGCCCGTCCACGCCCCAGTCGCGGACCGCCTGCTCGTATTTGCCGATCAGGAACTCCCGCACCTCGGGGAAGCGCGGATCCAGAACCGCCGCCAGCATGCCGTGGTCCTCGTAGAGGTATTTGCCCTTGAACTTGGCGAAATTCTTCGACTTGAAGCCCACGTAGGGGACGGAGTACCAGATCATGTACTTCATGCCCATCTCCTGCACCTTCTTGATGTGGCCGGCGAAATCGGCGAAACGGTTCGTCGAGACCTCCCAGTCGCCGCAGTAGGCGTAGCGCCCGCTGTTGTCGTCCGTCTGCCAGCCGTCGTCGATGATCGCCGTTTTCATCCCGTAGGGGACGGCCGCGGCGCATTCCTTCTCGACGTTGGCCGTGTTCACGCCCTGGTGGTAGGAGTACCAGAACGAATAAAGCGGGTCGAACGCCGCGGCCGGAACCGCCGCGGGCCGGTAGGCCGGCATCGTCCCGAACCACGCGAACGCCCCGCGGATCGCGTCCGCGTAGAATATCGGACGGAAATCCAGCCGGAAGCTGACCTTGTAGGAGCCGAGCGGCGCCTCGGGCTCGGAGAACAGCTCCGCCCAGTAGCAGGACGTCGCCGAAGGCTCGTGCACGCCCATGCGGAAGTTCACGCGGCGAAGCGCCTCGGAACAGGCGATCACGCCGCGGTTCTCGTTCGAATCGGAGAAATACGCCAGAACCGGCGCCTGCGAATACAGGGAGGAATTGAACCGGCTGCCCCAGTCCGGCGGAATCTTCTTGCTGCCCGCCGTCGCCCAGCGCCCGACCACGTCCTTCAGCGGAAAGTTGCAGGAAACCGCCCACTTCCCGGGGACGGACGGCTTGTCCGCGACCATCGCGAATTCCCACAGTTCCACGCCCTTTTCGGGCGTTTTCGTCTCCACCGAGACCGTCCACCCGGGCAGATCCGTGTAGGTGACGCGTCCCACAAGCGCGCTCGTGAACTCGCCGGCTTCCGCCGCGGTCAGCAAAAGCCCGCAAACCGCCGCGGAAACACCGCGGATCATGCTGTCTGTTCTCATTGCTCTCTTTTCCTTTTTCTTTCTGTTCAGGGTTTTCGAAAGGGATGTCCGCGCCGTCTCACCAGTTGTGGAAGGCGTCGCCGTCGTAGGGGTCGGGCTTCACCGCGTAGGGCGCGACCTTCCCGGGCGTGAAGAGCCGGGAATCCTCCGCGAGCCCGACGTTCAGCTCGTTCAGGATGGTGGACCAGACGCGCGACAGCTTCTCCACGTTCCAGAGTCCGTCCACGCTTTCGGGCGCGGGCGGCATCAAGATGCAGTTCCCGAGCCGTCCCATGAGGGCGGGCTTGGCCGCCGCGAACCAGTCCGGCGCGCCCGTGTAGACCGGCAAAGTGTGCGCCGTGCGGAAGTAGAGGTCCGCCGCGGCGATTCCGGCGAACGCCGGCTCGTTTTCGGGGGCGGAAGCCCGATAGACGCGCCGCGGCGTCGCCTGCACCTTCTCCGGCAGCAGGTCGAGCGGGGCGTCCGGCAGGAATAGCGCGGTCTCCACGCGCGACACGACCTGACGGAGGGCGTCCTCTTTGTCCTTCGCGACGGGACCGGCGCCCACGATCAGAACCTGCACGCCGGCGTTGCCGTAGAGATCCCAGGGTTGCAGGCGGCGGCAGGAGACGCCGAGCCTGTCCAGAAGCGCCGCGCCCTTGTCGTCGCCGACGTACCCCGCCCGCTGGGGCCCGACCGGCACGAAGCGGTTGCCCATGTTCCGCAGGAGATTGTGGACGAGATGCGTGGCGGCGGGATCCTTCCCGTAGCGCGCGGTGACGTCCAGCTGGCAGAAGACGACCAGACCGTGGTTGCGGCGGTACTCGAGGAGCGACGCGTAGGCGAGGTTGAAGCCGCAGTCCACGATCGTGCGGAAGTTGCCGCGCGAAGGCTTCTTGATCGCGTACCCGCTCACCATGCCGCCGTTGCCGCATTTCCACTTGGACCGCGGATAGTGCGGCGTGCGCTCGTCGGAGAGAACGAACGCGGGCATCACGTCCGACGCGCCGCGCCAGTCGTGCAGGTCGGCGTCCGAAAGTCCCTTGACATACGGGCTGCCCGGCAGACGCACAAAGGCGTCGCGCGCGCTGGGGGCGACCATCTCGAAGCCCGGCAGCGCCCCCGCCTTCTGTTCGAACACGAGCACCTTCAGCCCCCGGTCGATCGCGCCGGAAGCCTCAACCGCCTGCAGAAACGCGTTCGTGCCGTCCAGCGCGAGACTGCCCACGATCAAAAGCCGCGCCTCGCCCAGGTCGCCCAGGCCTTCCACGGGGCGGAACGGGAAGCCCGCCGCCTTCAGGACGGGCGCGGTGCGCCCGGCCGGATCGTAGAGCGCGCAGGCGACGTCGGACCATTCCGGCGCGCGCGCCGCCGGCCAGAACTGCAGGTCCATCGCGTCCGTCTTGACGCACCGCCCGTCCGAAAGAACCTCGATCTCCAGCCGGCCGGTCCGCCGCGTCGCCGTTTCGGGCGCCGTGCAGACGATCGCCTTGCGCTCGAGACCGCCGGCGGCGACCTTGAAGGTGAAGTCGTCCTGCGCGAGGACGTCGTTCCCGCAGCGCAGCTTCCAGCGGCAGGTCAGCTTGCGCGGCGTCACGTGGTCGTTGACCGCCACCACGCTCTTCACGATCTTCTCGCCGGCGAAGTAGGCGTGGTCCTTGTTGGTGAAGTCCTTCGGGTCGCCCGCCAGGAAGACGAGGAGCGGCGCGTAGACCTCGCGGATCGTGTCGTAGAGATAGTCCGGGAGGGAATAGTCCGTCAGAAGATGGCGCTGCGTCTCGCTGGGGCCTTCCGGATTGTCAGGCTTGAGCCCCGCCGTCTTGACCGCGCCGGAGCGGTTCCAGACGACGTTCTGGCCGTCGAACGTGCGCGCGGTGAGCGTCAGGTCGCGCGCCCCCGGGAAGTCGCCGAGCGCGTTCAGGCCGTAGCCCCGCCACGCCTTGACGACCCGCAGATGGTGCGCCGCGACGAGCGCGCGTTGGTTCGGGTTCATGGGCCGCGCGACGGGCTGGGTCCATTCGCTGTAGTAGGGCACCGGATCCGTCTCGCGTCCGTAGACCGCGTCGCCGAAGTAGCGCGCGGCGTGCTCGGGGATGAGCGAGCCGAGCTTGGGGTTGTCGAAGTGCATGAACTGGGCCGGGTAGGGGAAGGCCGTCTCGACGACCATCAGCGGCCGGGAATGCCGCGCCGCCCACTGCGCCGGCCAATCCTCCTGTTCCTGCAGGGGGGTGCCGTAGCTCTGGTAGTTCATGGACGTGAAGATCGGGCCGCTGCTGCCGCCGGCGTGCTGGAAGATCTCGCGCGTCGGGTCCAGCGCCCGCATGGTCTTCTCCGCCTGCCGCACGCGCGCGCGCTCGTTCTTGTGCCACGCCGGCACGTAGTCCGTGTCGTTCAGCTTCGCCGGATCCTGGTTCCACGAATAGCTGCACGTGTTGAAGTCCGTGTACCACATGATGATGGACGGATGGCCGCCGTAGACGTCGAGGAAGCGCGCGACGTCTTCCGTGTAGGGCGCGAGGGGTTCGTCCTCGTAGGGCGGCATGGGGAAGAGGTTGTAGAGTCCCATCGTGTCGCACGCCGCCAGGTACTCCGGCCAGGAAACCTGCGAGAACTTGGCCAGCGGATCGAAGCGCACGGCGTTGTAGTTGATTTCCTTGATGTGCGCGACGTACTGTCCGATGGTCTCGGGCGTCCCGTAGTAGTAGCGCAGGCGCGTCAGCCCCGGGCTCGTCCACATCCTGAGGCGCGTGGGCACGCCGTTGAGGAGGATTTCCCCGTTCTCCACCCAGGCCTCGCGGAAGCCGAACGGGCGCGCCGGGAAGGAGTCGATCGCCTTGTCTCTGTCGAGAAGCGTGACGCGCATCTCGTAGACCTCGGGCGTCTC
>DJRS01000114.1:885-1164 GCA_002440145.1 Verrucomicrobia bacterium UBA6354 | reverse complement strand
GGCGGGGTTGGCGATGCGCGCGCGCAGCGTCACCGTCTTCTGGCGGTAGGAGGAAAGCGCGACGGCCGTCGAGAGGAACATCCCGCCCGGCGCCGTCTCGAGCCACACGTCCCCGAGCGCGATCTCGTTGTGGTCGCCGATGGAAAGCTGCCCCTTCCAGAGCGCCGTGTAGTGCCGGTCGACGTAGACCGTGAGCACGTTGGGCGTCCCGTCCGCCGTCAGCAGGGAGGTGACGTCCAGCCGCCGCGCGTTGGGGATCGTCGTGAAATACTTGCGTCC
>DJRS01000114.1:0-808 GCA_002440145.1 Verrucomicrobia bacterium UBA6354 | reverse complement strand
TTGAGCCAGATGTGGTCGCCCGCGGCGTTTTCGGGCGTCGCGAACGTCCGCTGGTACCAGGCGGCGCGGTAGTGCGTGCGGTCCTTGCCCTTGTAGTTGTCCACGTCGGCCGGCGGCGCGATTTTGCCGTCCTTCAGCTCGTTGAGCCGCCACAGGGGGGAGCGGAAGCTGCCCGGCACGCGCACGTACCGCCAGTCGCCCGTCGGCGGGGCGAGCGTGAAGTCGTCCACCGGCTGCACGCGCCAGTACCCGTTCAGCGTCACGCCGCGGCGGACCCCGTCCGTGCGCCGCTGGGCGTCCGAAAGATCCCACAGGGCCGCCTCGCCCGGCGCGCAGACAATCCGATCGCGCCGCTCGAAGAAGGAGCTTTTCGCCAGTTTGCCCTTGGGGACGAACCGCACCCCGGGCGCGACCAAAGCCTGCGCGAAATCGCCGGCCGCCCCGGCGAACGGAATCCGCCCCTGCTCGGCGCCCGCCAGCGTCCAGACGAGCGCCCCGTCTTCGACCGTGAAGGCGGTCGGCACGGGAACGCGCAGATTGAAGGTATCCGCGCTTTCGAGCGTCTCCGTGCCCGCCGCCGTCTCGAGCACGAGCCCCAGGCGCCCCGACGCGCCCATGGCGGAAAGTGTCAGCCGCGGCGTTTTCTTCCCTTCGCCGGCCGCGAGCGCCACCAGGGGCGCCGCGCCCGCCAGGCGGTTCGTCGCGCAGGCGAAGGCGAAATCCAGCCCCGGGAACTTCGCGGCGGGCTCGAGCGCCTGCGCGTTGCCGTCCATCACCAGGCGGAAGATTTCCGTCGCCGGCAGCGCCG
>DJRS01000170.1 GCA_002440145.1 Verrucomicrobia bacterium UBA6354 | reverse complement strand
AACCGCATCTGCCGCTGGACGGGCAAGACCGGCGAACCCCGACTGTTCGAGTCGGGCGAAAAATCGTTCAGACGGTTTCGGCAGGAAACGGGGCTGGAGACGCGAGGCGTTTTCCGCAAGCCGGATTTCACGAACGCCTACCGCAAGGACTATCGCCTGTTCAGCGCCGGGGCGAACTATGGCGCGCGCGGCATGCCGGGCGTGGACGAGGATCAGTTTGTGACGAACGGCGCGCCGTACGGCATGGAGAGCCTGCGGAGCGGCTTGTGGACCGTCTCCGCCGGCGGACGCCCCGCCTTTGTCCATCGTGCATTCGCCCGCTACAATTCGGTGTCTTATCCGCGCGACGAGTATGCGTTCGTGAACCTGGAGGCGAAGGAAGGACTGGAACTTTTCATCGAAGCGTGCGATGGGCGCGACCTTTCAAACGTCTTGATCCAGCCGGCGTCAGCCCCCGTCCGCTTGACGCGGCAGGGTCGGTCGAGACTGTCGGTGAAGGTGTTGCGCCCCTGCAAGTTCAGCATCGAACCTGACGAGCGGCGCACGGGTCCGCTGTTCGTGTTCGCGAATCCGCCCGAGAAGAACGTTCCGTCCGCGGACGATCCAAAGGTCAAGTATTTCGACGCGGGGCTTCATCGCGTGCCAGGGGATGTCGTGCGTCTCGGCACGGGAGAGACGCTCTATCTTGCTGAGGGCGCCGTCCTTCAGGCGGCTGTGCGCGCGGAAGGCTCGGACATCCGTCTGTGCGGACGCGGCGTCCTGGACGCGTCTGTCTTCGAGTCGACGCGCGGGAACAAGGGACCGCAATACGCCTTTGTCGATCTCTACAAGTGCCGCAACGTCACGCTGGAG
Source organism: Verrucomicrobia bacterium UBA6354 (assembly GCA_002440145.1). Lineage (GTDB taxonomy): Bacteria > Verrucomicrobiota > Kiritimatiellia > RFP12 > UBA1067 > UBA1067. The sequence goes on along the minus strand of DJRS01000170.1, from coordinate 8,702 downwards.
GATTTGACGATTCTGGGCTCTTACCACTGGACGGTCTATCCGGAAGGGTGCGACGGCGTGACGTTGCGCAATGTCAAGATCTGCGGTTCGCGGTGCGCGAACGACGACGGCATCGACCCGTCCAACACGCGAGACCTGCTGATCGACGACTGTTTCTTCCGCACGCAGGACGACAGCGTGGCGGTCAAGGGCATTACGCGCGAGAACGGGAACTGCGAACGCATCGTCGTGCGCAACTCCATCTTCTGGTGCGACTTCGCGCGCATTGTCTGTCTCGGGCACGAATCGCGCGCCGCGCACATAGCCGGCTTCAGGTTCGAGAACAACGACATCGTCCGCTACGTGCGCCCGTTGATGCTGATCGAGCCGGGCGACGACATGGCGATTTCAAACGTGGTTTTCCGGAACGTGCGCGTCCGCACGGATGTGCACGGGCGGACGGAGGCCACCATGCGCATCCAGCCCGTGGTCAACGTGTACACCCAGTCGGACAAGCCGGGCCGCATCGCCAACGTGGAAGTCTCGCAGGTCGCGTTCGAGGGAACGGCGATTCCGCTTCGGTTCTTTGTGAAGGGCGGCGACCGGACCCGCATGACGCGGAACGTGCGGTTTTCGGGCGTGACCGTCGACGGCGTTCCGGCGACCGAACAGACGCCGGCGCGTCCGGCCGGGTGCACGGTGTCGAATGTCTGGTTCGACGGCGAGGCGCGCCCGGATGGCGAAGAGCCGCTTTTTGTCCGCGGTCCGTATACGGAAGGCATCGTCTTCGAGGCGGGCGCGACGGAGTCCCGGACAATGCGCGTTTCCCCGAAGGACGACGCCTGGTGGTGGGCGCGGCGCGACGAGAAGGCGCGTGAAATCGCCGCGTTCCGTGGAAAAGAAGTCGATCTGGCGCTGCTCGGCGACTCCATCACGCAAGGCTGGGACGGACAGCCCGCGCTAGAACGCCTGCGGAAGTCGCGGACGGTCTTGACGCTCGGCTACAACGGCGACACGGTCGGCAATCTCCGTTGGCGGTGCCTGTGGGGCGAGTTGGACGGCTATCGGGCGCGCGACATCCTTGTGCTGATCGGCACGAACGACCTCGGCGGCGGTGACGCGAAGCCGGAGGACGTGTTCGCCGCCGTCCGCAAGCTCGTCGCGCTCATCCGGATCAAGCAGCCAAACGCACGGATCCATCTGCTGGCCGTTCTGCCGCGCGACGTCGGCGAAAAGGAAACGCCGCGCCTTTGGCCGGATCGCATCTCCGCATGCAATCGCCTGCTTGAAGGTCTGGCGGACGGACGGCACGTCTTCTTTCACGATGTCGGGGCGCGCTTCCTGGATGCGGCGGGCCGATTGAATGCCGCGCTTTTCTGGGACCGTCTGCATCCCAATCCGTCCGGCTATGGCGTCTTGGCTGAAGAGATTGAACGCATGTTGAGTGTCCGAAACTGAATCGTCGGACGGGTTCATCAGCGGTTTCCGGCAGGGTTCTCTCTCCTTATTATAGGGCCATCCCCCACGGCTGGCGGCCGATCCGAAGGATGGACTGCAGGGGATAGACTACCCCATCCGCGCCGGATGCGCGACAGAACTTCAAGAGACCGCGTTCTCAAGGTGCCGGGAACGCATTCTCTTGGATACGGCGTGCCCACGAGACGCGTCCGCCCCACCCGGTCGTCGCGCGGAAGCAAACGGACAAGAATGGAACTTTCCGCCTGGAGGCGGCTTCGTACGCACCGTCGCGCCGGCGTGGAAACGGGGACAGTAGACGGGGACGTTTCGTGTTTTTAGGCTATATCTCGGTGTTTTGCAGTTTATTTCAATCGAAAACGCGAACTATCTTGTTCTTTCGCGTCTAATGCCGTTGGATTGCCGCTTTAGGTGCGCACAGAATCGTTTGGCTGGCGATATCGGGCGGAAACAGCCGCCGTAGGGTGCCGTACGCACGGAAAACGTGCGCGATCAGGCGTGGACGGCGTGCTTCCGCACTCAAAACCGGGCACCGGCCTCTGGGGAGGGGCTTTCGGGCTCCCGTTCTCCGCCCCGCTGAACGACCTGTCCCGAGCGTCTCGCCCTGTTGCATACTTTTCGGACCCATGGAGGCGAGATTCACGCGGCGAGGTATTTTTGCTATAATAGCGCCATGCCTGTCAACTCATTCGAGAATTATCCGCTCAGTTGGATTCCGCCCTGGCGCCGGAACGAAGCCCCATTGCCGAAGGGACCGCTCTATCTTGCCTTGGCCGCGGCGCTTGAGGCCGATATTGCATCCGGGCGACTGCCTCCGGGGACGAAGCTGCCGCCGCAGCGCGAGCTCGCCGACTATCTTGACGTCAATTTCACGACGCTTACGCGCGCGTACGATTTGTGCCGCGCGAAAAATCTGATATACGGAGTCGTCGGGCGCGGCACGTTTGTCGCGGCGCGCGGCGAGGAACCTGTCCGCCCGATGTCGGCGGAGACAATCGATCTTGGCGTCGTCCAGGCTTTCCCGGCCGTGGGAGGCGAGGAAATCGTCGCGGCCGCGCGAGAAGTCCTCTCGCGCGAGAGCGCGCGCACGCTCTTCTCGTATGGCCATCGCGAGGGCGCGCCGCGCCATCGGCGGGCCGGCCAGATGTGGCTCGCGCAACGGGGGATAAACGTCCCGGTCGGGCAAGTGGCCGTTTTTCCGGGCGTGCAGAGCGCGCTCGCAGCGACGCTCCTCTCCGTCTTTTCGGTCGGGGATACGCTGGCGACGGACCCGTTCACCTACGCGAACCTCATCCATCTCGCCCGGCTCGCGCACGTGCGGCTGTTGCCCATACCGGGCGACGCGCGCGGGATGGACCCCGAAGCGCTGGACGAAGCCGCGCGGGGAGGCGGCTTGCGCGGCGTGTTTCTCATGCCCGAATGCGCGAACCCGACAACCGTCACGCTGGACGACGCGCGGCGCGACGAAATCGCCGCGGTTTGCGCGCGGCACGACCTGATTGTCCTCGAAGACAGCGCGACGCTGGACGCCGCCGCGGCCGGACGCCGCTCGCTTTTTGCGCGACTGCCGGAGAACACGGTGCACTATGCCGGTTCGACACGCTTCCTGTCGCCCGGACTGCGCGTGGCGTTCGTCGCCTTCCCGGAGACGTTGGGCGGACGCGTCCTCGCCGGATTGCACCATACGTCGATCAAGGCCAGCGCCCTGGACGCCGAGATCGTCAGCGAACTCATCCTCTCCGGCGCGGCGGAACGCGTTCTTGTGGCGAAGGCCGGCCGCGCACGCGCCGCGAACGCGCTCTTCGACAGGGTGTTCCGGAGGCCGTCCGTGCCGGACGATACGCGGCTTTTCCGCATGCTCCCGCTGCCGGGCACGGCGGGACGCGGGCCCGAGATAGAGCAAAAATACAGAGCGGCAGGCGTTGCCGTCTGCCACTCCGATCGCTTTGCCGTTTCGCGCGGGGCGAAGGCGGCGTTCCTGAGGCTTTCGCTCTCGTCCGCCGTCTCGCCCGCGCAACTGGAGGAGGCGTTTACGCGAATGGCACGGGTTTGACGTGCCAGATGTCGTTCGCGTATTCGAGAATCGCGCGGTCCGAGGAGAACCGTCCCGAACGCGCGATATTGACAAGCGCCATGTTCGTCCACATGCGGCTGTCGCGGTAGGTCGCGTCCACGCGGTCCTGCGCGTCCGAGTAGCTCTTCAAGTCGGCGAGCAGCATGTAGTAGTCGTTGTAGTCCAGGAGCGAGCGCACGATCGGATCGAAGAGCCCCGGCTCCAGGAGCGAGAAGACGTTCGCCTTGATCATGTCGATCGCTTCCTTGATTTCGGGGTCGCCGTCGTAGTAGTCGCGCGAGCAATAGGTCGGGCGCAGGCGCGCCACGTCCTCCGTGCGCAGGCCGAAGAGGAACATGTTCTCGTCGCCGACCTGCTGGTTGATTTCGACGTTCGCGCCGTCGTACGTGCCGAGCGTGAGCGCGCCGTTCATCATGAATTTCATGTTGCCCGTGCCCGAGGCTTCCATGCCGGCGAGCGAAATCTGCTCCGACACGTCCGCGGCGGGCATGATCTTCTCGGCGAGCGACACGCGGTAGTCCGGCAGGAACGCGACGGAAAGCTTGCCGCGCGTCTTCGGATTCGCGTTCACGACATTGGCGACGCCGTGGATGAGGCGGATGATGAGCTTCGCCATATAGTAGCCGGGGGCCGCCTTCGCCGCGAAGACGAAGCTGCGCGGCACGGGGTCGTAGGACGGATTGGCCAGCAGGCGATTGTAGAAGACGATGATGTAGAGCACGAGCAGCAGCTGGCGCTTGTATTCGTGCAGACGCTTGACCTGCACGTCGAAGATGGCGTCCGGATCCAGCCGGATCCCCAGATTCTTCATCGCCCAGTTCGAAAGCTGGCCCTTGTTCGAACGCTTGATTTTCGCCAGGGCTTCCAGAAACGCCTTCTCGCCGGCGAATTTCTCGAGTTTCTTGAGGTCGTCGAGGTGGGTGATCCAGTGTTCGCCGATCTTCTCGGTGATCAACTGCGCGAGCGCCGGATTCGCCTTGAGAAGCCAGCGGCGCGGCGTGATGCCGTTCGTGACGTTGTGGAAGCGCTCCGGCCACAGGTCGTAGAAGTCCTTGAAGAGCGACTTCTTCAGGATCTCCGTGTGGAGCTCGGCCACGCCGTTGACGGATGACGTCGACACGAGGCAGAGGTTCGCCATGCGCACGTAACGCTCTCCCGTCTCGTCGATGAGGGACATGCGCTGCAGGCGCTTGATGTCGCCCGGGTAGAGCGACGAAATCTGCTGCAGGAAACGACCGTTGATTTCGTAGATGATCTGCAAGTGCCGCGGCAGGAGGCGTTCCATCATCGAGACCGGCCACTTTTCGAGCGCCTCCGGCAGGATGGTGTGGTTCGTGTAGCCCGTCGCGCGCCGGGTCAAGTCCCACGCCTTGTCCCAATCGAGCCCTTCATGGTCGATCAGGATGCGCATGAGTTCGGGGATGACAAGCGCCGGATGCGTCTCGTTCAAGTGGATGAAGACCTTTTCCGGCAGGGCGTCCCACGTGTCGTTCAGGCGGCGGTAGCGGCGAAGGATGTCCTTGAGCGAGCAGGCGACGAAGAAGTACTGCTGGCGCAAACGCAGTTCCTTGCCCGCCATCGTGTTGTCGTTCGGGTACAGAACCTTTGTCAGGTTCTCCGCCAGGACCTTGCCTTCGACGGCCTCCACGTAGCTGCCCTTGTTGAAGTCGGCGAGGTTGAACTCGTCCACGGCCTTCGCCGACCAGAGGCGGAGCGTGTTCACCGCGTCCCGGTAGCCCACGATCGGCAGGTCGTACGGCAGACCCTGCACCTGTTCGGCCGGAACCCAACGCCACTGCTGGCGGCCGTTGATGGTCGCGCATTCGACATGGCCGCCGAAGGACACGAGCTGCGTGTACTCGGGGCGCACCATCTCCCACGGATAGCCGTTTTTGAGCCAGGCGTCCGGCTCCTCGACCTGGCAACCGTCCACGATCTTCTGGCGGAAGATGCCGTAGTCGTAGCGCAGGCCGTAGCCCATGCCGGCGAGATCCAGCGTGGACATCGAGTCCAGATAGCAGGCCGCGAGGCGTCCGAGGCCGCCGTTGCCCAGCCCGGCGTCCACTTCATAGTCGCGCAGGCTGTTCCAGTCGATGCCGTACCGTTTCAAAGCTTCCGTGCACAGGCGGTCCGCCTTGAGATTGATGACGTTGTTGCCGAGAAGGCGCCCCATGAGGAACTCGAGCGACAAATAGTAGACGCGCTTGGTGTTCTTCTTGCTGTAAAGATCCTGCGTGTTCATCCAGCGCTCGACGATGCGGTCGCGCACGGCGTCCGCGAACGCCATGTACTGGTCGTGCGGCGTGGCGCGTTCTTCCGTCTTGGCGAGCGAGTAGCGCAGATGCCAGGCATAGTCCTCGGCAAGCCCGTTTGCCGTCATCTCGACGCGTGGATCTTTCTTGCGTGCTGTCGTATGTTTCTTTTCCATGTGGGATTTCTCCTCTAGTTGTGAAAGGTCATTTCTTGTCCGTCCGCGGCGCGAGCGCGTCCAGGAACCCGTTCATGAATTTGACGGCCTTGTCGGTTTCCTTCATGACGCGCTTCATGCTTTTGCGCACGGCTTTGTCCGGGTCGCCCAATCCGCCGGCCGCCGCGCCGGTGAGATTCGTAAGAGTCGCCAGCCCCGCCGAAACCGCGTTCGTCGTCGCGTCCGCTACCGCCGACACGCCTTTCCGGCCGAGTTTCAGCAGGCCCTTGCCCAGCCCCTGCGCATGATCCAGGACCTGCCGCAGGACAAGGAAGCCCGCCTCGGCCCATGTGACGCCTTCCGCCGCGCCCGTCGCGGAATCGCGTCCGATGTCGTGAATCTCGAATTCGGGGAGCGGGATCGGGATGGAACCGTACTGCACCACGACATTCCGGAGAAGGATGCGGTCGATGACGATGCGCGCGCGCGCGGCGGGGGCCGCTTTCGCTTCGGGGGAGCCGGTCGCGCCGGGAACGTCCGCGGCGTCCGTCTGCGCAGGGCGGGCCGTCTGGACGGACGGCTCCGTTTTCGCGAGGGTCGCCGGCGTCTCTTCTTCCGGGGCGGACGTCTTCTCCGGGCCCGAGACGTTTTCGGCGATCTGCCGGATGTTCGCCATGTCGGGGGCGTCCAGATGGATGCGCAGCCCGTCGACCGTTATGTCCTTCACGTACACGGTCTCGGAGACAAGCGAAAGCGGAGCGACGTCCACCTTCGCGAAGCCCAGCTCCACGGCGTTCTTCACGCTGAAGTTCGTCGGATTCGCCAGCTGCATGTCCCCGGCCTCCATGTGGCCGCTGTAGGGATTGAACACGCAATGCCCCAGATGGAAGTCCGTTTTCGTCATGCCGGGCGCGACCGCGTTCGCGGCAAGGCGCGCGGCCGGTCCCAGCCAAAGCGGCAACGTGGCCAGGAGGACCGCGGCAATCAGCGCAATCCCCGCCAGCGTCCATCCGGCGATCTTCAGTATTTTCGCGGCGGTTTTCATGATTCGAACTCCAGTTTGTCCACGACTATCTTGGTGCGGTATTTCGCGCCGGGCTTGCCGACTTCAATCGTCCGGGGCGCCCAAACGCCGTCAAACTTCTTTATGCTCGTGCCGAACATGCGCCGGACGACCTCGTCGCCGGCGAGTTCCTCCGCCTGCATCAGCGCGCCCGTCTTGCGGTCGATCCACACCCGCACCGTGCGCGGACCCTTCTTCAGCAGGAGAACTTGGCAGGAAACCGTCTGCACGGACTCCTGTTCGCGCACGGGATCGAACGCGCAATCCGGCCAGAGCAGGTAGTCCAGCGTCAGATCGCTCCAGGTGACGTCCGTGTCCAGCAGACGCCCGCCCGGACGGACCTCGACCGCGGCGCCTTCCTTGCCGCGCACTTCAAGTTGCGTTTCGCCGGACCGGCGCGTCAGCCTGTAGGTGTAGGCCGCCACTTCCGTCCCCCGGCGGCTGCGGCGATTGATATGCCCCTCTATCGTGACGTTCGAGGGGATCATGCGCCGGCAGGCGGCCACGACTTGCGCCGCGGTCGCGTTCGTGGGCAGCGCATGGGAGACCGGTTCCGCCGGTCCGGGCGGAACGGCCGCCAGAAGCGCCGCGCAGAGGATCGCCGCCGTCATTCCAGTTCAGCCTCCAGGTTTTTGTCTTCGGGTCCGTTCGCATACTCGCGGCCCGTCTCGTAATACCGCCGCGCCGACTCCCGTCCGTCCTCGCCCGGACGGGTCTTCAGGAAGAGCCGCGCCATGTTGTAGTAGCCGTAGTGGCTGCGCGGATGGGATTGTATGGTCTGCGTCAGCGTCTTCTCCGCCGCGACCGTGTCGCCTTTCTCCATCTCCAGCGCCGCGCGCAGGTTGAGTGCCGCCGCGTCGTTCGGCGTTTCCTGCAACAGTTCGTCTATCGTCAGAAGCGCGGAGTCGAATTCCTGCGCCCGGATGTCTTCCATCGCAAGCCCGATGCGGGCGCGGCGGTCCTTCGGGTTCGCCGCGAGCGCCTTGTGGAGCGCGTCCATCCGGGCCTGTCGCGCCGCCGTCTCCCGCACGCGGGAGGACTCCCCCGGTTTGGGCTTCGCGGGCGAGGCGGTCGTTCCGGGAGCCTTTTCGCCGGCCTTCTCCGCGGCGAGTTTGGCTTCCAGCGCGCGCGTGTCCGAGACCGCGACCGCCTTGGCGTTTTGCCGCGCTTCGGCCATCAAAAGCGAATCGATCGCCGCGCTCACGTAGGCGCGCTTGTTCCGCACCGTCGCGAATTCGCTTGTCGCCGCCCGTTCGGGATTCTCCGCCTCCACGCGGTCCAGTTCGGCGAGCGCCTTGCGGTATTCGGCGACCGCTTCCGCCACCTTGCCCTCGTCGGCATAGTCGGACGCCGTGTCGATCATGACGGACGCGGGTTCCATAAGGGTCGAAAGCCGCGGCTTTTCTTCCTCGTCGGAACCAAACGGCCACCAAGCCGCGCGCGCAGACTGCGCGGCGGCCAAAACACAGATAATAAACGCCAATCTAGTCATTTGTCCACTATTATACCAAATTTTCGCCTTCCCGGGTTGATAATTCGAAAGCCGGAAGCGCAGTGCGCGCAGAGAGGGAAGTCCGCGGGACGACCGGGACGGACGGGACGCCCGCGGCGCGTCCCGCCAATCCCGTCCATCCTGTCAATCCTGTCTAAAACTCGCGTCTACACGACGGTGGGGCCCAACCCACCCAATGGTAGGGGCCGCA
>DJRS01000167.1:3175-4684 GCA_002440145.1 Verrucomicrobia bacterium UBA6354 | reverse complement strand
CCGCGACGCAGACGCCAGCCGCGACAGGGACGCGCGGGTCGACGAACGGCTTCGTTTTTCACCCGCTTGCCGAAAACGGCAAATCCACTTCCCCTTTGAAAACAAAGGTCGCAGCCCCGATTCCAGCCTTTCAACTGCGATTTCTAGGTTAAATGGACAGACACTATTTACAGGGCGATCCGCACTTTCTGCCGGAGATTTTGGGAGACTCCACCGGAGCGGGAATGCCGCGGGATCAGGGCCCGGGAGCCGGTTCCGGAGACGCCGTCGCCGGGCCGGGCGTTTCCACGAATGTCAATCCGGACACGTCGAGACAGGAGGCGACAAGCAGATTCTTCAATCTTTTCACATTCCCGGCTTCCGTGCAGACCGTCTTCAGGGCAGGGCAGTCCCGAAAGGCGTCCGTCCCGATATTCGTCACGCATGCGGGTATCGTCACCTGCGCCAGTGCACGGCAGTCCCGGAAGGCGTCCACGCCTATGCGCACGACCTGCGGCGCGAGCGTCACGTCCGTCAGCCCGCCATAACCCTCGAACGCGCCGTTTCCTATGAGCGTCACCTGCCGGGGCACGGCCACCGACCCGTTGCGGCCCCGGATCAGCCGACGCCCGTCTTTTGTCAGCAGAAGTCCATCCCTGGACATGTAGGCGGGATTCCCGTCTTCAACGATGATTTCCCGGATCTCGCCGCAGCCCGAGAACACCCATTCCCCGATACTCGACACCTGCGCAGGTATCGTCAGCCGCGTCACCTCCTTGCGGCCCGAAAACGCGCAATCGCCGATCCGGACCACGCTTTCCGGGATCTCGACCGACCCACTCCCCCAACAATGGAGCAGGGCCCGCCCGTCTTTCGTCAACAGGAACCCGGATTCGGCCCGGTACGCCGGATTCCCCGCCGCCAGGACGACTTCGCCGCAGCTGCCGAACGTACCCTCCCCGATTTCCGCCACCTGCGGGGGCACCTCCACGCGCGCAAGCGCCGCACACCCGTCGAACGCCCAGATGCCGATGCGCGCCAGACTCGCCGGCAACCGGACCCGCGCCAGCCGGGGGCAGCGCTCGAAGGCCGATTCCATGATGTTCGTCACGCCTTCGGGAATCGTCACGCCCGTCAAACGCGTGCACCAGGCGAACGCCAATTCCCCGATTTCCGTCACGCGGTACCCGTTTATTTCCCGCGGAATGTCGAGTTCCCCTTCCGCCGGCGAGCCGCACCCCTGCAGACAGACGCCCCCGTTCGAAATCCAGTAGCGCCAAGTCCTGTTGTCCGCATCCGTCCATGCTTCACCCGGCGCCGCATGCGCGGCCAGAAAACACAGAACCAGGAGAACGCCGCGACGATGCGGCATTCTTGCGCGATCGGATCCTCTTGGGCCTTCCCCCGCTGCTTCCATGCGCAACCTCCTCTTCTGTCTGCATTCCGCGCCGGCTTCCCTCGGACACGTCCTTGGCGCGAAAAGGAGCGACGTGCCTTCCCATCATCTTGCGGGGAACGCCTGCCGCCCCC
>DJRS01000167.1:2706-3061 GCA_002440145.1 Verrucomicrobia bacterium UBA6354 | reverse complement strand
CCTAGAAATCGCAGTTGAAAGGCCGAAATCGCGGCGGGGGTTGCAATAAGGATGCACGGGCGTTCCGACCGGGCTTCGCCGATTGCGCCCCGGGCCAGGGACATCCAGGATGGGCGGCAGTCCCTGTTGCCGTCCACTATTTGCTCGTTTTGTGCTTGATTATTGTTTGAATGACGGTTTTACGCAACTCTCACGCGGGAAACGCCGCGCGCGCCGAACCGTGCACTCGCGCTCCGCGCATACGGCACGATACGGCGCAAATTCTCCATTCTACTGCTGTTTTTTAGGGTCATCACTCCTCACCCCTTCTTCTCGCCACCTCACCGCGGCAAGGTTGCGCCGGAACGCCTATGCC
>DJRS01000167.1:0-2619 GCA_002440145.1 Verrucomicrobia bacterium UBA6354 | reverse complement strand
ATGCCGTTGCGCCGGAACGTCTAACCCGTCTACCCTGCCGTTGGACACCGCGACACGGCTCCGCGCGCATTCTCCGGCGCGGCGGTTGGCCCGTTTCCCCGCTTGGAGCACGCCTCCTTTTCCGCCCCGCCGCAAAAACACGCCCCTAAATGCCTCAAAATATGGTATAATGGCGGGGTATGATTGATTACAAGCAGGAATTCTTCGACCGCGAATATTCGGCGCGCGAAGCCTACGGACGGCTCTGGCGGTCCGCCAAACGCTACCGCTTCCGGATCATCGTGGGGGTGGTGTGCGGCATGCTGACGGCCGGCACGCTCGTGCCGCTCTTCCAGGCGGTGCAGCCGGCGCTGGAAAAAGTGAGCGTCGTGCAGGACGTGAAGGCGGAATTCGCCGCGGACGCCCCCTCCGAAACCGCCGCGCAAACCGCCGCGGTGCCCGCGATGACGGTCCCCAAGGGGATGAAGGCGCCGCCCGCCGACTTGCCGTCCTGGTATCCGAAAGCGGAGAAAATAGCCCGAAAACTTGGAATTTCCCTCACAAGCGAGGACGGGGCGGTCGGGGGCGCGCTGGCGTTTCTGGCGATCGTCGTCATCCCCGTCGTGGCGCTCGTCCGCCTGGGGCTCGTCTTCCTCAACCAGTACTGCCTCACATGGGCGGGGTCCAAAGTCGTCGCGGACATGCGCGTCGAGCTGCTGGAGCACATCCAAAAGCAGTCCCTGCAGTTCTTCGGGCGCATCGACGTGGGGATGCTCATGTCGCGCGCGACGGGAGATCCGGCGCAGGTCCAGCAGATCATCCAGGTCACGCTCGCCCAGCTGGCGCGCGCGCCGTTCGAGATTCTCGTCTCGGTCGGGTTCGTCGTCTATTTCGCGATCGCTAACAACATGCTCGTCACGCTCGCGCTCATCGTCGTGGGCTTCCCGATGTTCATGCTCCCCGTCATTCTCATCGGCAAGAAGATCCGCAAGTGGTCCAAGCGGTCCATGGAGCGCGGTTCGGTCGTGGGCTCGAAGATCCACGAGCTTCTGACGTGCATCCGCGTCATCAAGGCGTACAATACGGAGGAATTCGAGGACGAAAACTACGAGAAAGTGAACCGCAACCTGCTGAAAACGACGTTGCGGGCGGTCCGCATGGGGCTTCTCGTGGGGCCGACGGTGGAGACGGTGGGCATCTTCCTCATCTGCATTTTCGTCGTCTACTGCTTCGTCGCGCACGTTTCGCTCGCGATGGTCGTGCCCATGCTCGCCCCCCTTCTCATCATCTACAAGCCGCTCAAGCAGGTCGCGAGCCTGCAGGTCCAGATCGAGACGGGCACGGCGAGCCTCGCGCGCATCTACTCGCTGTTGGACGTGCACATGGAGCTTCCCCAGGCGGCGCATCCGGTCGTGAAAACGTCCTTCGACAAGGAAATCGTCTTCGACGACGTCTCCTTCAAGTACGACACGGCGGCGGAAGACGCGGTCAAGCACGCCGCCTTCACGATCCCGCGCGGCAAAGTCGTGGCGGTTGTCGGGTCCACCGGGTCCGGCAAGTCGACGCTGGGCGGACTTCTCGCGCGCTTTTTCGATCCGCGCCAGGGGCGCATCACGATGGACGGGGTCGACCTGCGCGATCTGGAGGTGGCGAGCCTGCGCCGGCTTGTCGGGTCCGTCCAGCAGGAGACGCTCCTCTTCAACGAGTCCATCGAATTCAACATCCGCTACGGTACGCCGGGGGCGACGCACGAGCAGGTGGTGGCGGCGGCCAAACTCGCCAATGCGCACGACTTCATCCTGTCCCAGCCGGGCGGATACGAGCGGAACGTGGGCGAGAAAGGCTTCGCGCTTTCGGGCGGCGAACGGCAGCGCATCGCCATCGCGCGGGCGATCTTGAAGAATCCGCCCATCCTCGTGCTGGACGAGGCGACGAGCGCGCTGGATACGGTGACGGAACGGCTCGTGCAGGACGCGCTGGACAATCTCATGGCCAACCGCACGACGTTTGCCATCGCCCACCGCCTGTCGACCATCCGCAACGCCGATCTGATCCTCGTCATGGACCACGGGGAGATCAAGGAACGCGGCACGCACGCCGAACTGTATGCGCAGGGCGGCATTTACCGTAAACTTTGCGACATCCAAGGAGAAACAGCCTGATGAAACAAGACATACTCGTCGTCGGCGCCGGCATCTGGGGGTGCACCGTCGCCCGCATCCTGGCCGAGCGCGGCCACAAGGTGCACGTCGTCGAGAAGCGCGCGGCCATCGGCGGCAATTGCCGCTGCGAAACGGACCCCGAGACGGGCATCGAGGTGCACGTCTACGGCTCGCACATCTTCCACACCTCGAACGTGCGGGTCTGGGAGTTCCTGAACCGCTTCACGACGTTCAACGGCTACACCCACAAGGTCCTGGCGCGGCACGCGGGACGCACCTACTTCCTGCCGCTCGGCCTCGCGCTCGTCAACCAGTACTACGGCATCGACCTCAAGCCGTCCGAAGTCGCGTCCTTCATCGCCGAAAAGGCGGGCGCCGCGGACGAACCGCCGCGGAACTTCGAGGAGCAGGCCATCCGCTTCGTCGGTCCGGACCTCTACGCGGCGTTCATCCGCGAATATACGCGCAAGCAGTGGAA
>DJRS01000020.1 GCA_002440145.1 Verrucomicrobia bacterium UBA6354 | reverse complement strand
GTTTCGCGCTATATTATATCAATTATCACCCTGCTTTGTCCATGGGAAATTTGCGGAAAACGCCCGGGCGCGTCCGCGTCCGTCCCGGATGCCGCCGCGAAATCGCCGCGCGGCGCGACAGCCCGGCAATCCCCTTGTCCGCTACCCGCCCCCTTCGGAACACGGTGCGTCCGGGGAGCTGGCGGCCGGAATATTCAGGGCATTTTCACGGCGGATGGGCAACACACTTCCGGGAGACCAAGGTCTTTTGGTCGAGAGACCAAGGTCTTTTACCCCAGAGACCGTGGTCTCTTGACCTGGAGACCGTGGTCTCTTGGTCGGGAGACCGCGGTCTTTTGACCGAGAGACCGTGGTCTCTTGCCTCGGAGACCTTGGTCTCTTGGCGCCGAGTCCACGGGGGCGCGTTCGGCGCCCCTCCTAGAAGCGCGGCAGTTTGGCGAGGGAATCCACGCGGCCACCCTCGCGGGAGCGCAGACGCCAGATGCGGCCGTGTTCGTCCCGGAGCGCGCGGAGGCGGTCCTCGTCGCGGCGGTGGCAGGCGCAATCTATGAGATTGGCCATGTAAACCAGTTCTTTCGCCCAGTCGTTTCGGTCGGCCCACTTTTCCGCCCGCAGGCGGCAACCGGCCGCATAGCCGCTGATATCGTCCAAAACCGCCTGCGTCAGACCCGGATGCCGCGAGTAGCCGCGGTCGTTGGCGAGGATGTTGTAAAGTTCGGAGCAATTGGCCCGCAGGGCGCCGCCGCGCAGGTAAAGCGTCCCCAGCCGCAGAAGCGTCCCCCCGAGCGGGGCGTCCATCACCCGGTCGAGCTCCCGCTCGAGGTCGATTTTCGCCGCTTTGCGTCCGTCGCAGGCGAACGCGCCGCCCAGGATCAGCCCGGGCAGGCTCGCGGCGAGCGGTTGCCAGTGTCCGCCGTCACCCCAGTCCGTCACCAGATACCCCTTCGCGCCGAACCGGCGCCCCGCCGCTTCCGCCGCCTCCAGGTTCTCGCGCATGTTCTCCACGCGCCCGCCGAGCGAACGCCAACTGGACGTGCCGGGGCAGACGTAGAAGTCGAGTCCGGACGCCGCGAACGCGGCACATTCCTTCTCGAACGGATGATTCCCCTCGTAGCCCCAGTCCAAGGCGATGAGATCCTTCGGCAGACGGCCGATGAGTTCCGGGTGTTTCAAGACGATATCCCCCCAGAACATGGGGCGTTTGCCGTGTTTCCGCACGATTTCGCAGACCTGCAAAAGAAAGCCGAGGTACTCTTCCGGATCGGCAATCTCGAAGGTTTCGTCGCAGCCGATGTTGACGAGCGGAGAGGAAAAGTTCGGCAAAAGTTCGTCCAGAAGCCCCTTCACGAGCGCCAAAGAGCCGGGATTGGCCGGATCGAGCGTGGTGGGGTCCTTCTTGATCGTGCCCCACGGGGTCATCGCCCCGCCGTGGGGGAACTTGGCGAGGCCGTTGTACGCGGGATGCGTCAGCCAGCGTTCCATGTGGCCGAAGGTGTTTTGGTTCGCGACAAGCTCGATGCCCTGCATGCGGCAGTAGGCGTCCAGCTTGCGGACTTCCGCGGCGGTCAAGGGGTCCGCCTCCTCCCAGACGGTTTCGTGCCCCGTATAGGCGAAGGTGTGCTCCGTGTAAAGCTGGAACTGGTTGTAGCGAAAGTTCGCCAAAAGGTCGACGACGAGGCGCAGCGTCCGCATGGTGGGGACCCTGTCGCGACTGATGTCGAGCATGTATCCGCGCGTCTCAAACATAATGCAGTCCCGGAACCGCGTCCGTCAGAATCTCGAGGCACCGGTCCCGGTTCTCCTTGTATTGGCGGGTCATTTCGGGGCGCCCGGCCACGTCGCTGACGCACTTCCACATCCGGCAAGCCACACCGGCCGTTTGGCAGACATGCGCGATCGCCGCGCCTTCCATATCGCGCAAACCGGCGTGGAACCGGACCAAAAAGGCGTGTTCGGCGGGATTGTCCGTAAAATGGTCCCCCGTCGCGAGGGTGGCGGCCCGGGGACGATCTTTCGGGTCGACGGAAAGTTCAAGGTAGGGCGTCCGGTATTCGTTCAGCGTGCCCGGACCGGTTCCGTTGATTTCCGAAAGGTCGAAATCATACTCCACCGCCTGCGCCACGGGATAGATCTCACCGATTTGCATCGTGGGGAGGAGGCCCCCCGCCACGCCGATATTGTGGAGGACGGGCGGATTGTAGCGCGCAAGCGCCAATTGCGCCGCGGCCGCGGCGTTCGTCTTGCCGACACCCGCCGTCACGACCGCCGCGGGGCGTCCGCCCAGATATCCCTCCGCGACGGTGCGCCCGAAGAGGGTTTGGACGCGGCAGTCCCGCAGATGGGCCGTCACACACGCCGCTTCACGCGGCATGGCGACCACGAAAACGCGCGGGGCCGCCCCACTCGTCTGGTTTTCCTCACGCATACGGCCAGAGGTCGTGCGCCATCTCACGCAGTTCGAACTTGCGCACCTTGCGGGAGGCCGTCAAGGGGAATTCGCGCAGAAAGTGCACATATTTCGGTATTTTGAACCAGGCGATCTGGTTCTTGCAGTAGTTCGCCACGTCTTCCGCCGTGATGTTCGACCCCTCCGAACGGATGATGAACGCCGCGGGCTGTTCGCCGTATTTCTTGGAGGGACACCCGACGACCGCCACGTCGCGCACGCCCGGCATCGTGCCGAGGAACTCTTCCACTTCCTTGGGGCTGATGTTTTCGCCGCCGCGGATGATGAGATCCTTGAGCCGGCCCGTGATGTAGTAGTAGCCGTCCGCGTCCATGCGCCCGATGTCGCCGGAGTGGAGCCAGCCGTTCTTGTCCAGGCACGCGGCGGTTTGCTCGGGCAGGTTGTAGTAGCCCTTCATGTTGTTGTAGCCGCGGCAGCAGAGCTCGCCATCCTGCCCGATTTCGGCGATTTCGCCTGTTTCGGGCACGATTACGGCGACTTCAATGCCGGGAAGCGCCTGACCGAGGGTGGTGCACTTGCGTTCGATGGACGGCTCGAAGTAGCGGGTCATGGTCATGACGGGGCCCGCCTCGGTCAGTCCGTAGGGAATGCACACCTCGCGCATGTGCATCTTCTCGATGACCTGGCGCATGCGGTGCACCGGGCAGGCCGCGCCGCTCATGATGCCCGTCCGCAGGGAACGCAGGTCGAACCGGTCGAAAAGCGGGTGGTCCAGCATGGCGATGTACATCGTCGGCACGCCGTAGACCGCCGTGCACTTTTCCTTTTCGATGGCCGTCAGGACCTGGATCGGGTCGAAACGCTCCACGAAAACCAGCGTCACGCCCTGGTTCAGGGCGCACAAAACGCCCAAAACGCACCCGAAACAGTGGAAAAGCGGCACGGGCACGCAAAGGCGGTCCTTGACGGAGAAATTCTGCGCGAGCGCAATCCAGAAACTGTCGTTGGCGATGTTGCGGTGCGTGAGTTGCACGCCTTTCGGGAAACCCGTCGTGCCGCTCGTATACTGCATGTTGACGACATCGTTGACGTCCAGTTCGGCCTGCCGCGCGAAATAGTCCGCGTAAGGGACTTCCTGGGCGAGATTCTTGATTTCGTCCAGCGAATACATGCCGCGGTACTTCGTGCCGCCCATGAAAAGGACGCGCTTGAGCCGGGGAAACGCCGCGGACTTCAACATGCCGCGCGGCATTGCGCCCAGTTCGGGCACGAGATCCCGGACGACTTTCGTGAAGTCGCAATCGCGATAGCCTTCGATGATGACGAGATTCTCCGCGCCGGACTGCTTCAAGGAGAAATCCAGTTCGTGCTTCTTGTAGTTCGTGTTGAGCGGCAGAAGTATCGCGCCTATTTTCGCCGCGGCCAGCATCAGCACCACCCAGTACGGCACATTCGTCGCCCAGAGCGCAATCTTTTCGCCGCGCTGGATGCCCAACGCCATCAGTCCGCGCGCCACCAGATCGACTTCGCGTCCCAGTTCAAGCCAGGTCAGGCGGTAGTCCCGGTCGGGGAAAACGATCGCGTCGTTCGCGCCGCACCGGGCGATCGTCTGGTCCAGAAGCTGGCCGATCGTGTACTCGCGCGTCAACGGCAGGTCGTTCCAGGCCACGCCGCGCGATACGCTTTGCGCAAACGGCGCTTGGGCGGGGGCCGTACCATAAGGATCCGATAATCTGAACTCACGCATGATGTCTCCTATTATACCATATTTGGCCGACGCAAGACAGGGGGCACGCCGGAAAGGGCTCCTTTTGGGAGCGGCCGGGATCCGCCCGGGACCAGAAAGGAAGTCGCACGCGGATGTTTCCGGTCCGGCGCAGTCTATGCGCCGCGCGGCAGTTCGAGGCGGTGGGGAACGCGGCGGGGAACTCCGGACGCCGCCTCGGCCGCCCAGGCGGAGACTTTGGCGGCGATCCGGTCGAGCGTGCGACCGGCGCGCGGACCCTCGAGGGCGCACTGCCACACGATTATCAGATTCCACCCGGCGGTGCGCCAGGCCGCCTCGTTGCGGCGGTCGCGCCGGACGTTCTTCGACCATTTCTCCATCCAGAAGGCGACGTTCGTCTTCGGCATGGTCGACTCCCGGCATCCGTGCCGGTGCCAGAAGCATCCCCGCACGTCGACGATCGTCTTCGCCCGGGGAATCACGACGTCCGGCTTGCCCGGATACCGCCTGTCGCAGACCCTGAACCGCCAGCCTTCCGCGAACAGCCTCCTGCGGACGAGAAGCTCGGGC
>DJRS01000029.1:269-7907 GCA_002440145.1 Verrucomicrobia bacterium UBA6354 | reverse complement strand
CGTTGCGCCGGAACGCCTACCCCGTTGCGCCGGAACCGCCGCGGGCGCAAAAACCACGCGAAACGGCCGGGAACCGGACAAATTGCGCGGACGCCTCGCCGGGAAAGAGACAAATCCCCGCAGCGTTTGGGTTCCGTCGCCGCGGGCTTCGTTTGCTTTTGGACCGGACACATGAAAATTCCGGGGAGACTCCCGCGGGTTGTGCTTGCATAAATGCCGGAAATAAGGTAAAATACACCTATTCCACGCACACAGAAGACCTCGTGCAAGGTCCAACGAAAGGAACGGACGGAGAAAAGGAGCCATGACAAAGCGTATTTTGCCAGTCGGCCGCGCAGCGGCGTACCCGGACGCGCACCCCCGGCGCGGCCCGACAGGGGAGGAGCGCCCCCAATCATGAAAATCGGGCTTGCCTTGGGCGGCGGCGGCGCGCGCGGACTCGCCGATCTGGGGCTTCTCAAAGCCTTCCGCGAAATGGACATCCCCGTCCATTGCGTGGCGGGCACGTCAATCGGCGCGATAATCGGCGGCGTTTTCGCCGCGGGAAGAATGGACCCTCTGCTGGCCTGGACGGCGGAATCGAACTGGAAAAAGCTGCCGGAATTGTTCTTCGACCCGCATTTGACATCCAAATCCCTCATCAGCGGCAACCGTATCGCGAAGTTCCTCCGCCGGATGATCCCGGCGGACGCGTTCGCGGATCTGGCGGTTCCGCTGGCCGTCGTGGCGACCGACCTGCTGACGGGCGAGGAAGTCGTGCTGAAGGAGGGCGTGCTCCATTCGGCCATCCGGGCCTCCATGGCCATTCCGGGCCTGTTCAGCCCTGTCGCGCGCGAGGGGCGGATCCTGGTGGACGGGGGCATGGTGGACCCCTTGCCCGTAGCGGTATGCCGGCAAATGGGCGCAGACTGCGTAATCGCCGTCGATCTCAATTTGCGCCACCCGGACGAACGGGCGATGGACTACGACAAGCTCAACGTCCTTTCCGTCATAGACGAAACGCTCCGCGTCGTCATGAACGTCGCCCGCAAGCGGAACCGGCCGGAAGACGAACCCGACCTGCTGCTGACGCCGCCGGTGCAGGACGTCAAGCTGCTCGACTTCCATAAATCGGCTCAACTTGTCGCCGCCGGCTACGATTACGCCTGGCGCGAGCGGGCACGGCTGAAGCGCTTCAGCCGGGATCCGTCCGGAAACGCCGCGGAACGGTGACCCCGATCCGCGGCCGGAAGAAAGTGCAAATCGTCCTGTAAATAAAGGGACAAGGTCGGTCAAACGTTCCGGCGCAAACAGCCCCAGACGACCAGTGTCGTGCAGACCGGCGCGACAAAGATGGCGCCCACCGCCATCGACCAACCGGGTACGCCCGCCGTTTTCAGCAGGACGAGCGTCGCCAGGAGGGCGCCCGTGTAAGCGATTTGCCCCGCCATGACCGCGCGCGGACGCTTCAAAATCGCCGCGACACCTTCCATGCGCCCGCGCAAAGCCTGGATGACGGCTATAAACGAATAGATTCCGATCGCCAGGCGCGCGGTGTCCAGGATGTCCGGCGGCACGTTCTGATAGGAGCCGAAATACCATTTCCCGACGAGCGGGGAGGCGAAAAGCGCCGGGATGAGCCCCAGCACGACGCCCGCGCAGGCCGAATAGCCCAGAAGGCGCCGGTCGCCCGGATATTCGGGCGGGAACTCGATCGCGACCGCCTGCATGCGCAGCGCGGCATACGCGACCGGATTCGCCACCCCAATCGTCACGTAATGGATGGCGAGCATCTCCGCGGCATGGGGCGTGCGGCTCACAAACGCCGCGATGATGAGCGGGGACATCATCAGCAGAAGCCCGCCGAACGAAAGCGGCAGGGTGAAGCGGAACTGCGCCGCGACCGAATTTTCCGTCGTGGCGACGCCGCCCCCGGCCAACAGGCGCCGCGCATAGGGCCGCGCGTAGAATCCGGTCAACACGAGCTCGACGATGCACCCGAGCGTCAGCGCGGCAAGCCCCGGCCCCGCACCCGTCCACCCGATGCGCGGGAAAAGCGCCGCGCCCGCCACCGTCACCAGAATGCGGGCGAACGTCGCGATGTTGGCCTTGCCGCTTTCCAGATTGTTGAACAACACCACGAGCGGCACGTTGCGCAAGAAAAAGCACCCGTTCATGATGGTGCCCCACAGAAGAGTCTCGCGCGCCACCTGCGCCAAGTCGGGCGACAGGGAGAACCCGCCCTCGAAGACCCATTTGTCGAAAGGCGACAGCGCCGGGACACATTGCGCCGCCAGAAGCGCAACCATCATGATGGCGTTCAGCTTCCGGAAATTCAAATAACCCGCCCGGTCGGTCGCGAATACCATGCCCGTCATCATGAGACCGCCGCCAAAGGCGCCGATCATGAACATGATCATCTGCCCTTGCGCGAACGCCGTCAGTTCATGCACACCGTAGACGCCATGCGTCACGATTCCCGCGACAAGCGGGTAGGTCAGCGATTGCGAAAACGCCTGCAAAAGCATCGGCACGTAAAAACGCGTGACGCGGCCAATGCCGAACGACGGACGGGTGGACATGCTACTTCGCGAGTTCCAGCACCATGGCTATTTCGGGACAGGTATAGGGATCGGAATGCTTGGTGCAGTTTATGCATCCCGTGTAAAGCTTGTGCAGAATCTTCGTCTTCGGTATCTCATGGAACCCGAGGGAACGGAAGAATTCCGGCGCAAACGTCAAAACAACCGCCTCGTGCGTGCCCGTCGTCCGAATCGCCTCCACCGTCGCCTGGACAAGCGCACGCCCGACTCCCCGGCGGCGGTAGGGCGCGCGCACGGCGACAGACTGGATCTCCACCGTCGCCGATTCGGGCGCGCCCAGTTCGGGATGGATGGAATAGGCGGCGCAGCCGAGCAGGGTCCCGGCCGACTCCGCCACGAGGAACCGGTCGATGTTCTCGACGATGTTCCCGAGCGAGCGCGGCACAAGCAGGTCGTTGTGCAGATGGATGAGCGCGAATATCGTCTCCGCGTCCGCCAGCCGCGCTCTTCTTACGTTAAAGACTTCCTCTTCCATTAATTGAACACCACTGATTGCCCGTCTTTGGACAGTTTGGCGCGAATCGTCTTCTTCTTCGTGCCCGCCAGGACCATCTCGGCGAGCGGATCTTCGACGTACGTCTGCACGACGCGCCGCAAGGGGCGCGCCCCCAAGGCCGGGTCGTTCCCTTTTTCGACCAGAAACGCCTTCACCGCATCGTCCAGCACGAGTTTCAAGCCCGTTTTCCGCAACCGCTCCTGGAACTTGTCGACTTCCAGCATCAGAATGCGCGTGAGTTCCTCTTTCCCGAGCCGGCGGAAGACGACAATGTCGTCAAAGCGGTTCAGGAGCTCGGGACGGAAAGTATGCCGCGCCTCCGACAGGAGCTTCTCCTTCAGATGGTCGTAGTCCGCCTCGCCCGGCGTGGACGAAAAACCGAGATTGCGTCCGCCGCGGGCGAAATCGAAACCGAGATTCGCCGTGCAGATGATGATCGTATTGCGAAAATCGATGACGCGTCCCTGCCCGTCGGTCAAACGCCCGTCGTCCAGAATCTGCAAGAGCATGTTCATGACGTCGGCATCGGCTTTCTCGAACTCGTCGAAGAGAACGACAGAATACGGACGCCGCCGCACGCGTTCCGTGAGTTGGCCTCCCTCGTCATAGCCGACATAGCCCGGGGGCGCCCCGACCAAACGCGAAGAGGAATACTTCTCCTGGAATTCGCTCATATCGAACGTAATGAGCGCTTTTTCGTCGCCATACACCTTTTCCGCAAGCATTTTCGCGAGATAGGTCTTGCCCACCCCCGTGGGGCCCAGGAAAAGGAAACTGCCGATCGGCCGCTTCGGATCCGCCAGAAACGCACGGCTCCGCCGCAGGGCGCGCGCCACCGCCTGCACCGCCTGCGGCTGTCCGACGACGGCCTCGCCCAGGGACTTTTCCATGCCCAACAGCTTCTCGGCCGTCGCGGCGGACATCTTCTCCACCGGCACGCCGCTCATGGAGGAAACGGTTTCGGCGATATCCGCGGTCGTGACCGGAATGACCTCTTCCTTGTGCGCCGCCCGCCACTGCGCAAGATCCGCATCCAATCTTGCCGCGGCCTGCTGCAGACTGTCGCGACACCTGGCCGCTTCGTCGAAATCCCCGGCGGCGACCGCCTTGTCCTTCTCCTTGCGCAAATAGGCGATGAATTCCTGCTGAAGGAGAATGGACTCCGGCCGTACGCTCGCTTTCATGCGCAGGCGCGCGCCCGTCTCGTCCATCGCGTCAATGGCCTTGTCCGGCAACTGCCGCGCCGGCAAATAGCGCGCCGTCAGCTCCACGCAGGCGCGCAGAACGTCCGGCGGATACGACACATTGTGGTATTCCTCGTATTTCGGCGCGATTCCCTTCAATATGACGGTCGCATCGTCCAGCGAGGGCTCCTCTATCTGCACGGATTGGAACCGGCGTTCGAGCGCCGCGTCCTTCTCGATCGACTTGTGGTACTCCTTCAGCGTCGTCGCGCCCACGCACTGCAATTCGCCGCGCGCAAGCGCCGGCTTGAGGATGTTCGCCGCGTCCATCGCCCCTTCGGAGGCGCCCGCCCCGACCATCGTATGGATCTCGTCCAGGAAAAGGATGATGTTCCCGGCGCGGCGCGTCTCGTCCACTATCTTCTTGAGCCGCTCTTCGAACTGTCCGCGATACTGCGTACCGGCGACCACGCGCGCCATGTCGAGCGCGACGACGCGCTTGGCCTGCAGGCGCTCGGGGACCTCCCCGCGCACGATCGCCTGCGCCAGTCCCTCGACGACAGCCGTCTTGCCGACGCCCGCCTCGCCGATGAGGACCGCATTGTTCTTCGTGCGGCGCCCCAGAATCTGGATGACGCGCTTCAGCTCTTCCTGGCGCCCGATTACGGGATCCAGCTTGCCCTGCCGCGCCAAATCGGTCAAATCCCGCCCGAATGCGTTGATTGTGGGCGTTTTCTGCGCCTTTCCGTTCGCGCCGCGCGTCACACCCGAGGGTTCGAATCCCTCTGGCGCCGGGGCTTCCGCTTCCGGCGGCTGGGCGTCTCCCCCCGCATGGCCGGCGGCAATGTACTTGTCGAGCGTCAATCCAGTATTGAAGAGGAGTTGCGCCGCCGCGTTGTCCCCCTCGCGCAATATCGCCATGACGAGATGCGTCGTGCCGACCAAAGCGTCTTTGCCGGCCTCCATCTCGGCCATGTCGAGGACCTTCTTCGTCCGCGCCGACATGGGCAGCTTGCCGCGCTGCAAGGTGTCCTCCGCGCCGCTTGAAATGACCGAGCGGAGCGACTCCGCCAAATCCGCCGGCGAAAGCCCCAGCGCCCGCAGGCGCAGGCAGGCCGCGCAGCCGGGGATCGCGAGGATGCCGAGGAATATGTGCTCGGCGCCGATATGGTCGTGGCCCAGTTTGTGCGCGCACGCCTCGGCGCCCTGCAGGGCCTCGTATGCATGTTTGGTCAACTTCACAGGAATATCCTTTCTCCGCGCGCATTGAGCGCGACCTTGCGGAAGCATTCGTTCGCCGCGTCGGCGAGCGCCTCGTCGCGTTTGTCTGCTTCTTCATTCGACAGGAGCGCGTCGTTCCCCGAAAGATCGAGAGACTCCATCAGCATGTCCACGTCTTTCAGCGTCACGCCGTCCAGAAGCCTGTCCATCGCCGCTATGCGCACAGGCGAAAGCAGGTCGAAATACTCCCCCTGGGAGAGCATGCGGCAGGATTTCAGGATGGCGAGCGCGCGGCAGAACGAGTCGCCGAACGACCGCGCCATTTCGCCGAAAAGCAGAGTGCGCGCATGAAGTTCGCGTTCCAGGACAAGAGCCACGACGTCTTCCGCCGCAGCCTTCGAGCCGGTGTACCGGACTTCGTAGACATGCCCCGCCGCCGTGAAGCCGTCGATGTTGTAGGGCACGAGAAACACGTTCTGCGCGCGGCACGCTTTCGCCACGTCGGACATCTCGTAGGTATGGAACAGCCCCTCCAGATGGAGCCTGTCGCGGATGACACACGCCACGGGGCAATTCCCCAGCGCGAGATGGCGCCCTTTCGCCTTGGCGTCCTCGGCCTCGATATTCATCTGCGGCGCGGTGGAAAGCGCCTCGTTCAGCGGCACGCCGTTCTCCGCCGCGTTCTTCAAATGCGAGAACAGACTGTCCATGGCCGAGACGACCTTGGCCATCTCCTCCGGGGGTATGTTGCCGTCCGGCGAAGTGCCCGACACCGTCAGCTCCACGCCGTTGGGCAGGCGCCGCATCTCGCCCTTCACGCCGTCCGCGGAACGCGCGGCCTCCGCCTGCGCCGCCTTCGCGCAGGCCCTGCAAACGTAAAGCTCTTTCTCCCGGCCGTCTTTCGTCAGAACAAGGGCCGTCTCCGCCGTATTCTTGTGACACAATTCGCACTTCATCGCTTGACATCCAATCTGATTTCTGCAAGTCTTGTATTATACCATATTTGCGCCCGTCCGCGTGGAAATATTTCGCCTGTCTTCCCGCCAAAAAGCGAAGGGCCGCGGCGGACGCCGCGACCCCGATCTAGGAAAAGTCAGAAGGAAGTCCCTTAGCCCGCGTTGTTGCCCCACGCGTAGTGGGCGAACGCCTTGTTGGCCTGCGCCATCTTGTGAACGTCGTCGCGCTTCTTGATGACGTTGCCCTGCCCCTGGAACGCGTCGATGACTTCCGCCGCGACCGCCGCCGGCATGCCCATGCCATGGCGAGCGCCCGCATACTGCGTCGTCCAGCGAAGCGCGAGCGAGAGCTGGCGGTTCGCCGCGATCGGCACCGGGACCGGATAGGTCGTGCCGCCCACGCGACGCGTCTTGACCTCGACCTGCGGCTTCATGTTGTCGATAGCCGTGGCGAGCACTTCGAGAGGATCGGTGAACACCTTCTCTTCCTTGGTGAACTTCGCCGCGTCCTTGGCCATCGCCTCCTGGATCTTCGCGATGGCGCCGTAGACGATCTTCTCGGCCGCCGTCTTCTTGCCGTCCTTCATGATCACGCGGATCATGTGAGCGACGAGCTCGGAATTGAACTTGGGATCGAGCGAGACGCGCTTTTCTATCTTCTTTGCTCTTCTGGACATGGCTTACTTCTCCTCTTTCTTCGGACGCTTCATGCCGTACTTGGAACGGCTGCGGTTGCGACCGGCGACGCCGAGCGAGTCGAGCTTGCCGCGGATGATATGGTAACGGACGCCAGGAAGGTCCTTCACACGGCCGCCACGCACGAGCACGACGCTGTGTTCCTGGAGATTGTGCCCTTCACCGGGAATGTACGCCGTCACCTCGACACCCGTCGTCAGGCGCACACGGGCGACCTTGCGAAGAGCCGAGTTAGGCTTCTTGGGCGTCATCGTCTTGACGACGAGACACACGCCACGACGCTGCGGACACGCCTTCAGCGCCGGCGATTTCGAATGCGAAGCAAGGGGATGACGACCCTTGCGAATCAACTGGTTGATAGTCGGCATGTATATGCTTTCCTTACTTTTCCATAGACTAGTCATATATTATATCATTCTGCGGGTCCGCTGACAAGGGGGTTTTTCGCGGAAATGTGTACAATAGGGCGAGACACCCGGACAGACCGTTCCGATGGGTGGAGA
>DJRS01000029.1:0-211 GCA_002440145.1 Verrucomicrobia bacterium UBA6354 | reverse complement strand
CCGTCCCCATGGGGACTGCGGTCCGCACGCCCCCTCTCCCTCTCTCCCGGTCTCCACGGTTTTGCCGCGCCGCAGACCTCTGCGAACGGCCCCCTGCCGCGGAGGTGACGGGCGGCGGTCCATACCCCCGCTCCCGCAGGGCCAGCTGCCGCGCTTCATCGACTACGTAGACGTCGTTCAACAATCTCTGTACCATTTTCGTTTTCCTTTC
>DJRS01000028.1 GCA_002440145.1 Verrucomicrobia bacterium UBA6354 | reverse complement strand
TGCGTGACGCCACGAACAGACGGAATTCTCGTGCCCATGAGAAAAGATTCCCGTGCCCATGAGAAAAAAGTCTCATGGGCACGAGAACGGATCGCCTGCAGACGCGAAATGGTCCGTTAGTTTGAGTATTTTATCGCAATAAGGCGTTAAACATGCAGATATCTTTTGAAAACGGAAGTGTCTAGGCCTGGTACCCCCGTTTCACCCGTTTTGTGCGTCCGAGAGAGGGGCAAAATGCCCCGAACCGGGATGCCGATTCCGCAGGCGAAGATGTCGATTTGCACGTCGCCCGGCGGACTCCGGCTTGCGCGTATGCGTTCGCCGGAACCGCAGGGGACCCGCTTCTTGAGCGCGTCGCGGCCTTGCGCGCCGGACCTTTTGTTGACCCTGGGCCATCCCGGTTTTGCGCGCGGTTCGTTTTTGAGGAGGCGCGAGATCGTGCGCGCGCTCATCCTGATATGCCATTTTGAAAATCCGGTACACTTTATTATGGCAAATCGCGACACTTTTCGCACCCTGAAATTTGGCCGTGCGTGCGGGGCGGAATTTTGGTATAATGGGAAGCCGTGGTGCTTCGTCACATAAACTAAGAAAGAGCGATATACATGAATACCATATTGGTCGGCGCCCAGTGGGGCGACGAAGGTAAGGGCAAAGTCATTGACTTCTTGACGCAGGAGGCCGATATTGTCGTCCGCTTCCAGGGCGGCTCGAACGCGGGGCACACCGTGGTCGTCGGCGACAAGAAGTACGTGCTGCATCTGGTGCCGAGCGGCATTCTGCACGAGGGCAAGCATTGTGTCATCGGCAATGGCGTGGTGATGGATCCGTTCGACCTCATGAAGGAGCTTGAGCAGGTCGAGAGCTGGGGCTTCGAGCTGCGCGGCAGATTCCACATCTCCGAACGCGCCCACATGGTCATGCAGTGGCATCGGGCCATCGACAAGGCCGAGGAGGCTTCGCGCCCGGCGGACGCCAAGATCGGCACGACCGGACGCGGCATCGGCCCGGCATACGCGGCGAAAGTGGGGCGCTACGGCATGCGCGTCGGGGACGTCCTCCGGCCGAACTTCCCGGAACTCATTCGCGCGCAGGTTTCGGAGGCGAACCGCACGCTCGTCGCGCTGGGGGCGCAGCCGCTGGACGCGGACGACATGGTGCGCCTGTACAGCCCGCTCTCCCAGGCGCTGATGCCGTACGTGACGGACACTGTCCAGTATCTGCACGAGCGGCTGGAAGAAGGCCGTTCGCTCCTCTTCGAGGGTGCGCAGGCGACGATGCTCGACATCGACTTCGGCACGTATCCGTTCGTGACTTCGTCGAATCCGACGGCGGGCGGCGCGTGCACGGGAACGGGCGTTTCGCCGCGCGCGATCGACCGCGTGATCGGCGTTTTGAAGCTTTACACGACGCGCGTCGGCGAGGGGCCGTTCCCGACCGAGCTGCTGGACGCGGACGGCGAGACGTTGCGCCGGCGCGGCGGCGAATTCGGCGCGACGACGGGACGTCCGCGGCGGTGCGGGTGGTTCGACGCGGTCGTGGCGCGCTATGCGCAGCGTGTGAACGGCGTGGACTACTGGGCCATGACGAAGCTGGACGTCCTGGACGAGTTCCCGGTCGTCAAGATCTGCACGGGCTACCGGCGCGAAGACGGGTTCGTCTACACGACGTTCCCGGCGGATCTGTCGGTGCTCAAGCACTGCACGCCCGTTTACGAGGAAATGCCCGGCTGGCAGTGCGAGACCTCGCATTGCACGGACTACGCGCAGCTCCCGGCGAACGCCAAGGCGTACATCGACCGCATTTTGTCCCTGGTCGGCGGCAAGCTCGGGGTTCTCAGCGTGGGCCCGGCGCGCGAAACGACCTTGCGCATCAACATCTGACGATGGACGGGGCGATCCAGCATCTGGCCATCATCATGGACGGCAACGGACGGTGGGCGCAAGCCCGCCATCTGCCGCGTTTGGCCGGCCATCGGGCCGGGGCGGACGCCTTGGACCGCGTGATGCACTATTGCCGCGCGGCGGGGATCGCCTACTTGACGGTGTACGCCTTCTCAACCGAGAATTGGAAGCGTTCGCCCGAGGAAGTGTCGGGGCTGATGAAGCTCCTGTCCACATTCATCTCCGGAAAGCGCGCGCAACTCGTCCGGGAAGGCGTGCGCTTCCGGGCGGTCGGGAGGCGAAAGGATTTGCCGGACGCCCTCCAGAAGCAAATCGCGGAATTGGAGGAGGCGACGAAGGAAGGCTCGTTCACGCTCCTTGTGGCGTTGTCCTACGGTGGCCGCGCGGAAATCGTGGATGCCGCGAACGCGGCCCTTTCGGCGGGCGAAAAAGAGCTGACGGAGGAGACGTTCGCACGCTATCTGTACGCACCGGACGTGCCCGATCCCGATCTCGTCATCCGCACGTCGGGGGAGTGCCGCACGTCGAACTTCCTGCTGTGGGAGTCGGCCTACAGCGAATATTGGTTTACGCCCGTTCTTTGGCCCGATTTCGGGAAAGAGGAGTTTGAACGGGCATTGGCGGACTTCGCTTCGCGCGAACGCCGCATGGGCGGGAGGATTGCACATGACGCCGGTCGTTAAGCGCATTGTCAGCGCATTGTCGGCCGCGGCACTTGTTGTCGCGGCGCTTTTGGGGCTTCATCACGCGCTTGCCCAGAAGGCCTTTGCGGTCCTTCTGCCCGTCCTCATAGGGATCGTGGCGCTCGTGCAGGCGGAGTTCTACCAGATGGTCCGCCGCAAATATTCCGTTATGCTCTTCCCGGGCGTCGTGTGGGGCGTTCTCTATCTTGCGGGGCGTTTCGCTTGCGACTGCCCGAATCCGCTGCCGATTGTCGTGTTCGCGCTCGCGCTGACGGCGCTGTTCGGCAAATACGAACGGCCGATCGAGGCTTTCGCCACGACCCTCCTGGGGTTTGCGTACATTCCGTTCATGCTCTCCTTCTTCATGGAAGTGCCGCGTCTTTACGGCATCCCCATGCTCCTTTACGTCATCGCGCTCGTCAAGCTGTCGGACATGGGGGGCTTCGCGTTCGGCGTGGCGTTCGGGCGGCACAAGATGTGTCCGGCGATCTCGCCGAACAAGAGCTGGGAGGGGCTGGCGGGTTCCATTATCGGCAGTTGCCTCGTCTCGGCGGCCTTTCTGCCGTTGACGGGATTCTCTCTGGGCAAGGCGCTCGCGGCAGGCGTGACGGCGGCGGTCGTCGGCACGCTCGGGGATTTGGTCGAAAGCCGCATGAAGCGCGAGTGCGGCGTGAAGGATTCGGCGACGTTCATGCCGGCGGGGCTGGGCGGATTCCTCGACATGTTCGATTCGCTCGTTTTCGCGCCGGCGTTTCTGCTGGCGTTCTTCGGGTGAGGCGGCGGACCGTGGCAAAGCGGACAAAACAGGGCTGGATTCGGCTCCCCCGGCTGGGCCAGGCGGCTTGCGACATGGCCGTCGTCGCGGGAGCCTATCTTTTTTCCTTCGCCCTGCGTTTTGATTTTGGCGAGCCGCGCGGCGGCTGGCGGGCAATCGCCGCCTTCGGGTTCGTCGTCTGCCTCGTGCATCTGGCGGCGCTTTCCCTTTTCGGATGCTACCGGCGCGAAGTGCGCCGTTTTTCGCGCCTGGAATGCCGGCGGTGCCTCGCGGCCGCGGCGCTTGCCGCGCTGGTTCTGGGCGTGACGCGCCTCCTGCTGGGGAACGAACAGCTCTTCTTCCATGCGCGGCCGCCGTATTCCGTGACGCTCATGACGTTCTTCTTTTCCGTGGCGGGGCTTGTCGGGTTGCGGTTCGCCTGCCGGGCGCGGGGGGACGCGTTCGAACCGGGGATGGATCTTCTGGAGCGTCCCGAAACGTCCTTCGACAACGCCGCGGTACGCGGTTTTATCGCCGGGCGTACGGTGCTCGTGACGGGCGCGGGCGGCACGATCGGCTCGGAAATCGTCCGCCAGGTCGCCGCGCTGGGCGCGAAACGCGTCTTGCTGGTGGAACGTTGCGAGAACGCGCTCTACAACATCGACCGCGCGATGAAAAAGGCGTTTCCCGGGGTGGATTGCGTGCCGCTCATGCTGGATATTTGCGACAAAGAGGCCATGGAGAAGCTTTTTCTCGCGGAAAAGCCTTTCCTCGTCCTGCATGCGGCCGCCTACAAGCACGTCCCGATGGTGGAGTTGAATCCGGCGGAAGGATGGCGCAACAATGTGGACGGCACCCGGACCGTCGCCCAGTGCGCCGAACGGCACGGGACGCGGCGTTTCGTGCTGATTTCGACGGATAAGGCGGTCAACCCCGTCTCGGTCATGGGTAAGTCCAAGCGGGAAGCGGAAAAGGCGCTCATGGCGCTCAACGCGGCGAAATCGGGCACGTCGTTCTGCGCGGTGCGTTTCGGCAACGTTTTCGGCAGCTCTGGGTCGGTCGTGCCGCTCTTCCGCGAACAAATCGCCGCGGGCGGCCCCGTCACGGTGACGGATCCGGCGATGAAACGGTATTTCATGACGGTCCAGGAGGCCGTTTCGCTCGTCTTGCAGGCCGCCAGCCGCACGGAACGCGCCATCTACACGCTGGAGATGGGCGAACCCGTCGGCATCCTGAAGTTGGCGGAAGGTCTCATCCGCCGGGCGGGCTACCGCCCCTACAAGGACATCCCCATCGTCTTTACGGGCATCCGCCCCGGCGAAAAGCTCTTCGAGGAACTGGACGTCTCGGAGAAATCGGCCTTCCGCACGGATATGGCCAAGATCTACATCACGAAAATGGAGGAGTAGTCCATGAAAAGAATGCTTTTTCTTCTGGGAGGCGCGCTTTTCGCGTGGATGGTTCTCGCGGCGGACGCGCTCGACGCGGCGATTGCGAAGGGGGAGGACTTCCTCTTGTCGAACCAGTCGTCCGGAGGGTGGTGGAGCGACAGGCAAATGCCGGCGCTCACGGCCCTGCCGCTCTGGGCGCTCGCCACGGGGACGAACGCGCCCGCGTCCGCGCTCGACAAGGCGGTCCGGTACGTGCTTTCGACCCAGCGCGATGATGGCGGATTCTACGTCCCGAAGCCCGGACGGGGCGGCTCGGGGCTCGGCAACTACAACACGGCCGTCTGCCTGTCGGCGCTGTTCGTGTCGGGGCGTGCGCCGGTCGCGGCGCTTTTGAAGGCGCGCGCGTACATCGCCTCCAGCCAGTTGACGGGCGACGACACCTATGCGGGCGGGTTTGGCTACGACAAACTTTCGCGCCGCCGGTATGCGGACCTCTCCAATACCGCCTATGCGCTCGACGCCATGAGCCGGACGGCTTCCCTGGAAGAATTGCGTCCGGGCGGCAAGCGCGTGGACGTCGATTGGGGCCGGGCGCTCGCGTTCGTGGAAGGGCTCGTGAAGGAGACGGGCCCCGAGGCGGGCGGGGCCGCCTACAACGACCGCACGCCGCAGGCGGGCACGACGACAAACGCCGCGCAGCGGGTGGCGCTGCGCGCCTACGGGTCGATGACCTACGCCGCGGTGCTGTCCATGTGCCATGCGAAACTCGACCGGAGCGATCCGCGCGTGCGCCAGTCGCTCGCCTACTGCACGAAACATTGGACGCTCGAGGAGAATCCGGGCATGGGGGCGCAAGGACTCTACTACTACTATGACATTCTGGCGCGCGCACTCGCCGCGGCGCAGGTCGAGACCGTCGGCGGACACGATTGGAAGCGCGAGTTGTCCGCGAAGCTCCTTTCCCTCCAGAAGCCGGACGGCAGCTGGGCCAACGACAACAACCGCTTCTGGGAGGCGGATCCCGTCCTTTGCACCTCGTTCGCCTTGCTGTCGCTCAGGCTGTGCAAATGAAGCTCGCGCATCTCGTCGACTGGGGCGCCTTTCTGTTCGTCATCATCGTCTGGGGCGGAACCTATTCGAGCACGCGCGTCCTGGTGGGCGCGTTTTCGTCTCTCGAGATCCAGTATGTCCGCTTTGCGATGGCGTGGCTGGCGTTGTGTCTGGCCGGGCGGGGCACGTTCGCCTGCCGGGATGGACGCGACAGATGGCTCGCCGCCGGCATGGGGCTGACGGGCGTCGCCGCCTACCAGTTCCTGGAAAACGGCGCCATATTCTACACAAACGCCTCGACCGTGGCGATTTTCGTGACGATAGGCCCCGTCGTGACGGCCGTCCTGGCGTATCTTCTTCTGGGCGACCGGACGCTTTCGGCGCGTTTTCTCCTGGGCGCGGCGCTCGCGGCGGTCGGCGTGGGGCTCGTGACATTCAACGGCGTCGTCCATCTCGCGCTCGATTGGAAGGGATGCCTCATGGCATTCGCGGCCATGATCTGCTGGGGTTTCTACTCCGTCCTGCTGGACGCCGCCAACCGCCGCGGCATTGCTCCGCTCGTGGCCGTGCGACGGGCCTTCTTCTGGGCGCTCGTGTGGATGCTTCCGCTCGCCGTCTTCGGCCTGACCGCGTGGGGGCAGACGGCGCTGGACGGCGTTTTCCGGATGTCGCTTTGGCGCGCGGCGGATTGGGCGCGGTTTGGGAGCCTGTCGGCATGGGGGCACTTCCTTTTTCTGGGACTGTTCGCGTCCGCCGCGGCGTTCGCGGCCTGGAGCCGGGCCTGCCGCGCGCTCGGCATGGTGCGCGCCTCGGTCGGTCTCTACCTCATCCCCGTCGCGGGCGTGCTGTTCGCGGCGTTTTTCCTGAAAGAGCCGTTGACACCGCTGGGGTGTGCGGGCGCCGCGTGCGTCCTGGGCGGCGTCGTCCTCGCGACCGCCCGCCGCAAGCCCCGCGCGCCGCGTGACTCCAGGGGGGATTGACGCGCGCGGCGGAATAGGTTATACTAGTAGTCAATTCAACAACCAAATAGAAAGATTCGAACAATGGAACTCAAAGGATCGAAGACCGAAAAGAATCTCGCGTTTGCTTTTGCCGGCGAATCGCAAGCCCGCAACAAGTATACCTATTTCGCGTCCGTCGCGAAGAAGCAGGGCTATGAACAGATAGCCGCACTCTTCCTCGAGACCGCCGAAAACGAGAAGGAACACGCGAAACTCTGGTTCAAACTCCTCGGCGGACTCGGGGACACCCCCGCCAACCTCGCCGCCGCGGCCGAAGGCGAGCATGGCGAATGGACCGACATGTACAAGCGTTTCGCCGAAGAGGCGCGCGCGGAAGGATTCGATGCGATCGCGCGCCTGTTCGAAGGTGTCGCGGCCATCGAGAAACACCATGAGGAGCGCTACCGCAAGCTCCTCGTGAACATCGAGAAGGGTGAGGTCTACGTGAAGGTCGGCCCGAACCGCTGGCAGTGCCGCAACTGCGGGCATATCTACATCGGCGAGAAGGCTCCCGAGGTGTGCCCGGTGTGCGCGCATCCGCAGTCCTTCTTCCAGATCGAAGCGGAAAACTACTGAGCCGACCTCTTTGCCGCGCCGGCGGCATGCGTCTCGGCAGCCGTCGGCGTCGCGTGCGTGTTCCTCTGCGCAAGATGCCGACCGTGCGGAGAATACGGAACGCCCACCGAGACGGATGGGCGTTCTTCTTTGTCTGTATTCTCCATGTTTTCTGTGCGATCTAGACGTTGAACCCGGAAATCGCAGGTGAAGAGCGGACGGCGCCAGCCTGTCCCGCCGGGACGGCTATGCCGTTGCAATGGGACGGTATGGCCGTTCCGGCGCAATGGTCATGCGGTGTAAAAGAGACGGATTAGGGTACATTTCACCTGGCATTCCCAGAACGTCACGCCAGACATCCGGGTTTGGGTTCGTTCTTCGGCTTAAAAGAGGGGCACGGGCAACTGGAAGGATGATGGAGGGGGTGGAACCGGACAATGTCCTCTCCGGCCCGTTAGACGGTTGCACGGCGCCCCGAACAGATGCGGCTTCTTGACGGATGAAACGAACGTCAGGCAGTCTGCAAGCATGGAACGCGAATGCGACCCGGACGTCTCGCCTCTCGGATGCCGCGAACGCGGCAAAGAGAATCCCCGCGGGGCGGAAAGGAAACTTCCCGCTTCCATGTTCTCGCGATCTCTGCGGCCCATTATATCCTATGCGGGCCGCGGTCTCCTGCGAACCGTCCAAAGGAGACCTTTCGGGCGGGCGGCAGGGGACTGCCGCCCCTGCCCTTGGAGAGGAAAGATGATATTTGCTTCGTCCGCAGGGTGGCGGGCGGAACGTGCGAAGCCGGCAGAGGAATCGTTGGCGCAGTCTTTTGTCGCCTCTCGGAGTTTGTCGACCGTGCAGGCTTGAAAATCCGGTACACATTGACGTGGCAATTGCGGGAGACGGGGTAGGGGCGGGGCAGGCGGGCTATTTTCCCCGCGGCACCCCCCGCCGGCGCCCCCCGCATATGACGGTATCTCACATGCGCATGTGACGGGGTCT
>DJRS01000143.1 GCA_002440145.1 Verrucomicrobia bacterium UBA6354 | reverse complement strand
TGCGGCAGCTACATCGGCAAGGAACATACGCTCGTGAAGGAGTCCATCTGGATCATCGCGATCGACACGTTCGTTGCGTTCCTCGCCGGACTGGTCATCTTCCCCGTCTGCTCGACGTACGGCGTCCCCTACACGCAAGGTCCGGGGCTCATCTTTGTCGCGCTTCCCCAGGTATTCGCCCAAATGGCGGGCGGCCGCCTCTGGGGCGCCGCGTTCTTCCTGTTCCTGGCGTTCGCCGCCTTCACGACGGTCATCGCCGTTTTCGAAAGCCTCATCGCCGCGCTCATGGAACTGAAGGGCTTTTCGCGCCGCAAGGCGTCCCTTTTCGTGGGCGTGGGGGTGGCTCTGTGCGCGATGCCCTGCGTGATGTGGGACGGGGTCCTGGACTGGGAGGATTTCGCCGTGAGCCAGGTCTGGCTGCCGCTCGGGGCGCTCATTCAGGGGCTTTTCGCGAGCAACGCCACATGGGGCTGGGGGTGGGCGAACTTCCGCCGCGAAGTGTCGACGGGGGCGGGGTGGAAGCTCCCGGATTGGCTTCGCCCCTACTATCTTTACGCCATCCCGGCGCTCATGCTCGTCATCTTCGTGACGGGCGTCGTGCAACGGTTCGCGTCTTGACGGAACGTCCGAACGATGAACATACTCTTTCTGTGCCACGGCAACATTTGCCGCTCGCCCATGGCGGAGTTCGTCATGAAGGACCTCTTGCGGCGCGCCGGGCGGGACGATGTCGCCGTGGATTCCGCGGCGCTTCACACGGACGAACTCGGGAGCGACATCCATTGCGGCACGCGGCGCATTTTGCAGCGGGAGGGCATCCCTTTTACGCCGCGCGCCGCGTGGCTTTTCACGCCGGCGGACGCCGCGCGCTACGATTGGCTGATCGGCATGGACGCGGCGAACGAGGCGGATCTCAAGGCACGCGTCTACCCGGCCGACCGCAGAAAAATCAGGAAACTGCTTTCCTTTGCGGGCGAGGCGGGGGATGTCGCCGACCCCTGGTACACGGGCAATTTCGACGAAACCTACCGTGACGTTCGCCGGGGCTGCCAGGGCGTTCTGGCGGCACTCCCCGAACGGTAAAGGCTCCCGGGACGGGTGGCTTCGCGGGGGAGTGTGGTCCCTCGGTGGGAATCTCCGCGGAGTTTTATCCAAATCCCCCGCAGTGTTTTGTTTCTGTCTCCGCAGACTCCGTTTGCTTTTGGACAGGGCAGCGCATGGAAATTTGGGGGAGACTCCAGCAACTATCCGACTGAATTCGCGGCGGAAAAATGGTATAATATCCGCATGTCGCAAGAATGGAACATAAAGTCGCGAGGGCATGTTTGCAGCTTCTGCGGGAAGCCCCTCGTGGATCGCGCGCCCGTCGTGAGCGCGCTCAAGGAGACGGCCGGAGGCTACGAGCGTTTCGACTGCCATCCCGAGTGCTGGAAAACGGCGCCGCGGGACTGGGAGCCGTTTTCGTTCTGGGACGGCGTCTATCTTGCGCCGGTGCGCGAAGAGAAGAAGGAGCCGCTCAAGAAGGAAGACGCGGGCGAACTCCTGCGCCGTCTTGTGACGCTCGACGACCCCGCGCTCAAGAACGTCATCTACGTCCTGGCGGTCATGCTGGAGCGCAGCCGCATTCTCGTGGAACGGGATACGCGCACGTCGGACGACGGCTCCCTGCGGCGCATCTACGAAGACCGCAAGAACGGCGACACGTTCGTCGTGCTGGACCCCCAACTGCGTCTGGAGAACCTCTCGGAAGTCCAGCAGCAGGTCGTGGCCCTCCTGTCGGGCACGAAAACGCTGGGCGAAGTCGGCCGCGAAGAGGAGCGGGAGGAAATTGCAGAAGAAGCGGGAGAGTCCGCGAATGGCGCGTCCGGAACCCATTCCGCGTGAGACGCTGGAGCGCATCGTGCAGGGCGCGTACGTGCCGTGCCTCGTGCACGAGAAGGACGGGTGGCACGCGCGATGGCGCACGGCGGACGGCGCCCGGGACGCCGCGCTGGACGCGTTTGTGCGCCGCGCGGCCCTGACCCCCTCGACGCAGGACGCCGAGACGCGGCGTTTCGACACGCTGGCGGACGCCTGGATCGCCGCGTTGCGGAGTCGCACGGGACTCGTGAAGGGGGACGAGGCGGAACTGGCGGCTTTCGCGCGCGAACTGGAGGAGTGGAACGGCGCGGCCCAAGTGGATGTCGCCGCGCGCGCCGCGCTCGTTTTCACGCTGTTCGCCGCCGAAGACCGGCCTTTCACGCTGTCGATCCCCGTGCCGAAAGGGCGCGCGGCCCTGCGCGCCCTCGGGCAGGCCGCCTTCGTGTTCGCGCCGCTCAAGGGACTGCGCCGCGCCCCGGCGGATCCCGGACTCCTGGCGACGGAACTCACCGTGCCGGAAGCGGAGGCGTTTGCGCGCACGGGCGCCGAAGATTTGCGGGAGGCCGGGTACCGGGTCGCGGGCCTGCCCGAAAAAGGCGCAGTGGCGGGCGAGGTGGAACTGTCCGACGCGCCCGCCGAACCCGCGCCCGCCGACGGGAAGCGTGCGCCGGGTCCCGTGGAGGCGACGCTGGTCGTGCGCGTGGCGGGCGAGCGGGTGGATGCCGAGGAGGTGCGGTTTCTTCTC
This sequence comes from Verrucomicrobia bacterium UBA6354, assembly GCA_002440145.1. GTDB lineage: Bacteria > Verrucomicrobiota > Kiritimatiellia > RFP12 > UBA1067 > UBA1067. Next base: position 4,276 of record DJRS01000143.1, on the reverse strand, counting down.
GCCCAGAAGTCCAATTTCGTCTTCTTCCGCAACCGGTGGATCGAGGTGGACCGGGACCTTCTGCGCCAGGCGCTCAAGGCGCTGGAAAAGCACGCCGCGCGCCGGCTGACGACGGCCGAGGCGCTGGGCTTCGCATTCGGCGTGGGGTCCTTGGGTGGACTCTCCCTGGAGACCGCCCAGGCGCACGGGTGGTTGCGCGGCCTCGTCAACGAATTGAGAAGGGACGGCTGGGAAGGGCTGAAACCGACCCAGACGCCGGGCTTCGCGGGGACGCTCGCCGACTACCAGGCGCGCGGCGTCGCGTGGATGAAGTTCCTGACGGACCATGGATTCGGCGCGCTGCTGGCGGACGACATGGGCCTGGGCAAGACGGTGCAGGCGATCGGCTGGCATCTGGCCACGCACCGCGCCGGGGAGGCGCCGCTCCTGGTCGTCGCCCCGCTTTCCGTCGTCGCGAACTGGCGCCGCGAATGGTCCACGTTCGCGCCGACTGTCTCGGTCTATACGCATTTGGGGGAAGCCCGCGCCCGCGGCAAGAAGTTCGCCCTGCGCGTCGAAATGGCGGATGTCGTCCTGACGAGCTATCCGCTGCTCCTGCGAGACTGGCAGCTGTGGCGCGCGCGGACATGGTCCGGGCTTGTCCTGGACGAGGCGCAGACGGTGAAGAATCCGGCTACGCAGCTCGCGCGCGCCGTGCGGGCGCTTTCCGCCGCGCGCCGCGTCATGCTGACGGGCACGCCGGTCGAGAATTCGGCGCTGGATATCTGGAGCCTCGAGGACTTTCTGAACCCGGGTTTCCTGGGGACGCGCCGCGCCTTCGACGAGCAGTTCGCCAAGCCGCTCGCGCGCAACAGCTACGCGTCCGCCGGGGCCCGTCTGCGGCGTGCGCTCGAGCCGTTCGTCCTGCGCCGGCTCAAGACGGACCCGGCGATCGCGCGCGCGCTCGGACCCAAGCGCGAAATCAAGGAATATTGCACGCTGTCGGACGCGCAGCGCCGGGAGTACGAGTCCGCCTTTGAACTCTTCCGTTCGGGGGCCCGCGAGAAGGGCGACATCTTCGCGCTTTTGACCGCCCTCAAGCTGATCTGCGACGGCGAGAACAAAATCGCGCGCACGCTCGACCTGCTGGAGACCATCTTCGCCGAAGGCGAGAGCGCCCTCGTCTTCACCCAGTACGTGAAGGTCGCGCGGCGGATAGTCGCCGCGATCGAGGACCGTTTCGGCGGCCGCGTGCCGTTTCTGCACGGTGGACTGGACGCCGCGCGGCGCCAGCGCGAAATCGCCGCGTTCGAGGCGCCCGGCCCCCGCGCGTTCGTCCTGTCGCTTCGGGCGGGCGGCTTCGGCCTCAATCTCGTCAAAGCCACCCACGTCATCCATTTCGACCGGTGGTGGAACCCCGCCGTCGAGAACCAGGCGACGGACCGGGCGCACCGCATCGGCCAGACGAAGACGGTTTTCGTGCACACGCTCATCACAGAAGGCACGCTCGAGGAGCGCATCGACCGCCTGCTGGAGGAAAAGCGCCAGGTCGCAGGGGCGCTCGTGACGGGCGGGGAGAGCTTCCTCAAGAGCCTGAGCGCCGAAGAGACGGAGGCGTTGGTGCGGCTATGAGCCGGAAGCGCTATCCGTTGCGGGTCCCCCATTTCGCCGCGGGGATCCGCGCGCAGGAAACGCGGTCCGGCGCGGGCCGCGCGTGGTGGGGCCAGCGCTGGCTGCACGCCCTGGAGGGCATGCGCCTCGGGGGACGCTTTGCGCGCGGACGGCAATACGCCGCGTCCGGCCAGATCACGGCGATGACGATAGCCGGCCCGCACGTGGAGGCGACCGTCCTCGGGAGCCGTCCCGAGCCTTATCACGTCACGATCGATTTCCGCGTGCCCGACGAGGCGGCGCGGACGCGGATTATCGCCGCGATCCGCCGGGAGCCCATGCTCGTCGCGCGCATCCTGGCGGACGATCTTCCGCTGGAAGTGGAGGCGATTTTCAAGGCGGAGGGCTTCTCGCTCTTTCCCGGCGGCAAGCTGGGCCCGGGGAAGTACGACGTCACGACCGCCTGCACCTGCCCCGACTACGCGAACCCCTGCAAGCATTCGTGCGCCGTCCTGCTGATTCTGGGCGAGGAAGCCCTGCGGCGCCCGCGGACGCTTCTGGAGGTGCGCGGCATCACGATGGAGGATTTGCTGGATGAAGAGTGAAACGCCGATATTGAAGCGGCTCGGGCCCGTCCCGTTCTGGCGGGGAACCGCGAAGTGCCTCGACACGCTCGAGGAAATCTACCGCCGGGCGCGCGAGAAGGCGTCCGCGGCACTGGCCGCGCGGCCGGGTCCGGAGCAGGAGGAACATGGAAAAGCCTGAGATCCTCTCCCCGGCGGGCGACTTCATCTGCCTGCAGGCCGCGTTGGACGCCGGCGCCGACGCCGTCTATTTCGGTCTCGGGACGCTGAACATGCGCGCGCGCAGCGGCGTGAACTTCAGCCCGGACGACCTGCCCGAAATCGCCGCGCGCTGCCGGACGCACGGCGCGAAAGCCTACCTGGCGCTCAATGCTCTCATGTTCGAAGGCGAGACACGCAAGGTCGCCGACCTGATCGCCGCGGCCAAGCCTTACGTGGATGCCGTCATCGTGGCGGACTGGGGCGTCGTTTCGCTCTGCAAGAAAGCGGGGGTTCCCTTCCACGTCTCCACGCAGATGTCCGTCTCGAACGCGGAAGCCGTCCGCTTCGTCGCCGCGCAGGGCGCGACGCGCGTCGTCCTGGCGCGGGAGTGCACGCTGACGGAAGTCGCGCGGATTGTGCGCGAAACGGGCGTCGAGATCGAGGCGTTCGTGCACGGCGCCCAGTGCGTGGCGGAATCGGGCCGGTGCCTCATGAGCCACGTCACGTTCGGCAAAAGCGCCTGCCGCGGCGAATGCCACCAGCCCTGCCGGCGGCGCTTCGTCGTCAAGGCGATCGATTTCTATTCCGACGGGAAGGGCAACCCCGTGCACGATGCGACGACGGAATTCGAGGTCGAGCCGCACACCGTGCTTTCCACGAAGGACCTCTGTTCGCTGGGCTTCGTCGACAAGCTCATGGCGGCGGGCATCGCGAGCTTCAAGATCGAGGGCCGCGCGCGCAACGCGGACTATGTCGCGACCTGCACCCGTGCCTACCGGCGCGCGGTGGACGCCGTGGCGGACGGAACCTATACCCCCGCGCTCGCGGCGGAATTGACGCGCGACGTATCCCGCGTCTTCCATCGCGAATTCTCCGACGGACTTTTCTACGGACGTCCCGGCGCGGACCAGTTCACCTCCGTCGAGAATTCGTGCGCGACGACGGTGAAGCGCCATGCGGGGATCGTGCGGGACTATTTCATGAAGGCGGGCGTGGCGCAGGTCTTCATACAGGACCACGAGCTGCGCCCGGGCGACGAGATCCAGATCCACGGCGCCACGACGGGGGTCGTGGAACTGACGCTGGGGGAACTGCGCCGGGACGCGGAACGTCCCGCCGTGGCGGCGAAGGGCACGTGGGTGACCTTCGCCGCGCCCCGGTGCCGCGTGGGCGACAAGGTGTTCTATGTAGAGAAGAGAGAGGCGAAATGAAGAAGATCCCGAGTTTCACGATCGACCACGACCGCCTGCTGCGCGGCGTTTACGTCAGCCGCAAGGACAAGGTGGGCGGCGAGACGGTGACGACGTTTGACATCCGCATGAAGGAGCCGAACCGCGAGGAGCCCCTTTCGGCGGGCGCCCTGCACACGATCGAGCATCTGGCGGCCACATATCTGCGCAACGATCCCGAGTGGAAGGACCGCGTCCTCTACTGGGGTCCGATGGGCTGCCTGACGGGCTGCTACTTCCTCGTGCGCGGCGATCTGGAGAGTCGCGACATTCTCGGGCTGACGGAGCGGACCTTCCGGTTCATTGCCGGCTTCGAGGGTCCCGTTCCCGGCGCGGCGCCGCGCGACTGCGGGAACTGGCGGCTCCACGACCTGGCCGGCGCGAAGGCGGAAGCCCGCCGCTTCGCCGACGCGCTCGCGCGGGCGACGGACGCCAATCTGGCCTATCCGGCGGACTGAGCGCGGCGGGACATCCCATGGGCACGCTCAAGAAACAGTTGCGCCAGCTCGCCGCCCCCATCTTCATGGAGGTCGCCCTCGTGATGCTCGTGGGCTTCGTCGACACGCTCATGCTGTCGCGCTACAGCGACAACGCCGTGGCCGCGGTGGGGCTCGACAACCAGATCATCATGCTCGTCTTCCTCGTCTACCAGTTCGTGTCGACGGGGGCGGG
>DJRS01000045.1:42644-43021 GCA_002440145.1 Verrucomicrobia bacterium UBA6354 | reverse complement strand
TGGCCGAGACAGGTTCTCGTTTTGGCCTCGGCCGGCCTGTCGTCGAGCTGGAGCCTTCCGAGGACGGTCTTCGCAGGATGCGGCTTCGGGCCTTTCTTTCGCCTCCTGTCGGGATGGTAGGGTGTCTCGCCGTAATGCACCGAGATGTCTCCGGTCTTGATGTGGTTGTACCATGTCCGGACGCAGGGAATCGCCGAACCTTCGAGTTGCGGGTCTTCTTTCATGCGGCAGACCGCGTCGTAAGGCGACAGCCTCATCTCCTTGACGAGTCTGGCGAACGCCGCGTCGAGCCTGTTCGTCACTTTCATCGGCGCGCCTTTGTTGGCGTGACCCTCGTTGATCCTGTCTTGTGCTTGCCCGGCGTCGTAGAGGGCGTA
>DJRS01000045.1:22560-42504 GCA_002440145.1 Verrucomicrobia bacterium UBA6354 | reverse complement strand
ATGCGGTCGTTCCAGTCTTTCTGGAGGATTTCGCGGTGATAGTACTGGAGGGTTGCACCCGGCGCTTTCTTTATGGTATAATTCCTCATGGCGTCCTTTCGTTGTAGACGTTTTGATTTTACACCACGTATTTTACCACGATTGCCGACGCCTTTGCAACATTTATCCGGCGCGCCACCCCCATGGGGGTGGTCCTTGCGCATCCTTTCCTTCCGTTTCCTCAACCGATCCCTCTCCTTTTTCGCTTTCGCTCTCCACCCCTCGGAACGACCTGTCCCGGGTGTCTCACGACATGATACACTTTTCGGTTGCGTTCTGCCGGAAATTTCCTATTGACGGGGCGAACGCAAATATGGTATACTATGCACTCGATTCACAAAGCCAGGTTAGCACAGTTGGTAGTGCGGCTCATTCGTAATGAGCAGGTCGGGGGTTCGAGTCCCTTACCTGGCTCCAAAATGGCGGGAGTAGATCAATTGGTTAGATCAACAGATTGTGATTCTGTGGGTTGCGGGTTCGAGTCCCGTCTCCTGCCCCAGACTTGAATTTTTGAAAGGTTTAGGGCAAAATGACGACCCTTGAAGCGTTGTTGGAGTTGCAGGAAGTTGATGGCCGCATTCGCGAGTTCGAGAAGGAACTGAAGGATTTGCCGCAGCGCAAGGCCAAAGAAGAGGCGCGCCTCACGGGCGTAAAGACCGACCTGGAAGCCGCCCGCAAGGGTCACGACTACGCCATGCGGCGCGTCAAAGGCTATGAAGACGACGCGGCGGCCTTGAAGGACAAGATCCGCGACTTGAAACAGACGCAGGCCGGGCTCCAGAGCAACAAGGAGTACCAGCAGTATTCCGTCCAGATCGATCTCGTCAACCACGACCTCGAAGCGACGGAGAACAATCAGCTCGCGGCGATGGACGATTTGCCGTCCGCGCAGGCGCGCATAACCGCGGCGCAGCAGAAGTTCGACGAAGAAAAGAGCGGCGTGGACGCGTATTGTTCGGAAATCGACGCGCGCATCCGCGAAGTGGAGGCGGAACTCGCCGACGCGCGCAAAGAGCGCGCGGAGAAGGCCGCGGCGGTGACGGATCCCAAGGCGATGCTCTACTACGAGCGCCTGCGGACGAAGCGTTGGCCGGTCGTCGTGGCGTTGACGCACGAGGGCGTGTGCGACGGATGCCATCTCGTGCAGCCGCCGAGCGTGGCCCAGAACGTGGACGCCAACATGAAGCTGGGCGAGGCGGGCAAGCCGCAGCGTATCGTGGCGTGCAACATGTGCGGGCGCGTCCTGTTCCGCTGAGCGGACGGGTGCGTTTCGCCTAAAGAGGAATGCGTGCGACCGGTCGCCGTCCGGAAGGGCGGAGGAAAGTCCGGACTCCGCAGGGTAGAGGATCCGCCCGTCAAGGGCGGAGGGCACGGAGCAAACCCGTGCGACGGAAAGTGCCACAGAAAACAGACAGCCCGCAAGGGTGATGGTGAAAAGGCGGGGTAAGAGCCCGCCGGCGCGGCTGAAACGACGCGCGCAGGCAAACCCTCCTCGGAGCAAGATCAAATAGGGGATCGACGGGCGGCCCGTCCGGCGGCGCCTTCGCGAGAAGGGGCCTCAGATCCCGGGTTGATTGCGTTAGATGAATGACCGGAGTTCCCCGTCCGCGGGGAATGAACAGAATCTGGCTTATTCGCCGCATTCCTCTTTAGGCGAAACGTTTCGGTGCGGCGGCGGTTTCCGTGCCGGCGGGCGCGTCCTCCTGCCCGGTCGTTTTGTCCCGTATCCAAAATTCGGGATGAAGCGGAGCTTCCCCAAAATTTCGACTGGGGGTGCAGATTGCCCGGCAGAAACGGGGATTTGGGCGATTTCGCACGTGCAACAGGCGTTTCACGCCGCGCGGCGTTCCGTCAGAAGGCCGTTTGTCCTGTTTCTCCGCGCGAGATCCCAACTGTCCAGAGAATGCAGAAAACGCAGAAGGACCTACCTCTTGCGCCGTTCCCGGGTAAGGCCGCGGCAAGTCGAAAATTCCGGGAAGACTCCAATGTAAATTTGGAAATGAAATCCATCCGGATTTATGATATAATATGAGTCAAGATGAGAAGGGTATCTGTAGACAAAGGCGTAGTGTTCGGGAACGGGCAGCTTACGTTTATCGCCGGACCGTGCGTGATCGAATCGCGCACGATGGCGCTTGATTTGGCGAAACGCCTGTCGGCCATCGCGCACGCTCTCGGGGCCGGCTATGTTTTCAAGGCCAGTTTCGACAAGGCCAACCGCACGAGCGTGGACGCGTTCCGCGGGCCGGGTATCGACAAGGGACTGGACATTCTGGCGGAAGTCCGCGAGACGGTGGGGGTTCCCGTGTTGACGGACGTGCACGAGCCGGGGCAGTGCGCACGCGTCGCGGCGGTTTGCGACGTCCTGCAGATTCCGGCTTTTCTGGCGCGGCAGACCGATCTGGTCGTCGCGGCGGGCGAGACGGGGGCCGTCGTCAACGTGAAGAAAGCGCAGTTCATGGCGCCGGAGGACATGGAGCAGGTCGTCCGGAAGATCGAGTCCACGGGCAACCGCCGCATCGTCCTGTGCGAGCGCGGCAGTTCGTTCGGCTACCACAATCTGGTGGCCGACATGCGTTCGCTCCCCATCATGCGCGCGCTGGGCTACCCGGTCGTGATGGACGCGACGCACGCGGTGCAGCGTCCGGGCGGGCTTGGCACCGGTTCGGGCGGCGACGGAAAGTACGCGCCGCTTTTGGCGCGCGCGGCGGTCGCCGTGGGCGTGGACGGCGTGTTCATGGAGACGCATCTCGATCCAAAGGTCGCCAAATCGGATGCGGCCAACGCCATAAAGTTTTCCGAAATCGGGAAGTTGTGGAAGAAGCTTCTCGCCATTCACGAGGTGGTGCGTTCGAAGTGACAAAGTCCATTCCCATCCTAGTCCTGGCCGCGTCCGCGGCAGGTTTGGCGCAGGCGTTCGATTCCGCCGCGTGGCTGACCAAGACGGAGGTTTTCGCGCGCGAAGCCGAACGGTTGCGCGCGGAGCGCGCGCGCGTCCAAAAGATGGTGGAGGAGCCGGCGGAGAACGTCAGCGTGACGCTGGAGAAGCATCCGGACGGGTCGGTCAAGACGGCGCTGACCGCGAAAGAAGCCCAGTTTTTCCTGGATCTGGGCTTCGTCTGGGGCAAGGGAGTGGTCGTTTCCGAGTACAATCCCGACGGCACGCGCCGCGGTTTCATCGCCGCGCAGGACTGTCTGGTGGACCGCGAGACCAAGAGCGGCTGGGTGGAAGGGCGCGTGCATGCGGTCTACGACAAGACGACGCTGGACGGCGAACAGGTCTATTTTTCGTTCGATGAGGAGTATGCGCGCATTTTCAAGGATGCGCAGATTACATCGTCCGGCTTGAAACTGAAAGAGGTGAAATTGTGATTCTGGCATTTACAGCCTGTTTGTTCGCCGCCGTGCTGGAGGTTGGGGAAGGCGCGCCCGCCGAAACGGGGCCGGTCGCCGCGGTCGAGCGGACGCTCGGTGAGCTGGATGCCGGGGCGGCTGGGCAAGCCCCCGGGACCGCGGCGGACGTGTCCGTCTCGAAGCCGGCGAAAGAAAAGGCGCGCACCGTCAAAATCACGTCCGTCCGGACGGACTACGATCGCCGCGAAGGCGTCATCATGTTCGACCGCAACGTGTTCGTCGACGATCCCGAGTACAAGCTTCACGCCGACCGCGTGTACGTGTTCCTGGACGGGACGAACGAACTGAAACGGATCGTGGCGATCGGGAACGTCGCGGTCACGAACGAACTGCGTTCGGGCACCTGCGCGAAGGCGACCTATTCGCGCGCGAATTCCAAGCTGGTGATGTACGGCGACAATGAAACGGGCACGCCGGCGCGGCTCGAAGACAACGGGAAAAAGCGCGGCGAACTTGTCGGCCGCAAGATTACGTTCTGGACGGACACCGAGCAGGTGGAGGTCGAGGGTTCGCAGATCACGGTGGACGCCGGCGGCAAGGACGGTGCGGGCGCGGCAAAGAAACTTTTCGGCAAATGATGGAGAACGACATAGTCAGCCGTGCCATGAGCGAAATGGCCGCGGAGAAGATGTCCGCGAAGAAGGATCCCGATCTCGTCGCGGAAAGGCTCGTCAAGATCTACGGCGACCGCACGGTCGTCAACGGGATGGACGTCGCCTGTTCGTGCGGCGAGATCGTCGGGTTGCTTGGACCGAACGGCGCCGGCAAGACGACCACCTTCTACATGGTGGTGGGACTCGTGAAGCCCGACGACGGGCGGGTCGTCTTCCGCGGCGAGGACGTGACGCGCGAGCCCGTGTTCATGCGCGCGCGCAAGGGATTGGGCTATCTGGCGCAGGAGCCGAGCATCTTCCGCAAATTGTCGGTCTGGGACAACGTCATGGCGATTCTGGAGACGCTGCCGCTGGACAAAAAGGCGCGCAAGGCGCGCGCAGAGGACTTGTTGTTGCCGTTCGACCTGATGAAAGTGGCACGGCAGCCCGCCTATACGCTTTCCGGCGGCGAGAGGCGGAAGCTCGAGATCGCCCGCGCGCTCGTCCGCAATCCGGCGATTCTCATGCTGGACGAACCGTTTGCGGGGGTGGATCCGCTCAGCGTGAACGAGATCCAGGACATCGTGCGGCGGCTCGCCAGGCAAGGGCTCGGCATCATCATAACGGACCACAACGTGCGCGAGACGCTGAGCGTGGTGGACCGCGCCTACATGGTTTATAACGGACGTCTTCTGAAAGAGGGGACAGCCGCCGAACTCGTCAACGACGAGGAGGTGCGCGCCCGCTATCTCGGCGAGGCGTTCCATATGTAAAGCAACAAAAGGAAAGAGAGGCAGAACATGGCCATAGAAGTGACGATGAGACACAGCGACGTGCGGATAGAATCGCTCAAGGACTACGCCGAAGCGCGCATGGAAAAGCTTCAGAAGCGCTTTCCGAAAGTCACGTCGATCAACATCGTGATCGACGTGGACGCGAAGAAGCGCATGTACATGTGCGAAGTCGTGGCGAACCGCCTGGGCGAGACGGCCGTCGGCGCAAAGGAGTTCTCCGAAAGCGGCAAGAGCGTCATCGACGCGGCGGCCGCGCGCGCGGAGCGCCAGTTGCTGAAGATGCGCGTGAAGGCGCGCAAGGGCAGCGTGCGCAAACAGCGAGCCGCGTCCGTCAAGAATGCCTGACCGTTCGCGATGACAATGTCCGGCGATTCCGTTTCCAGCGAGGCAGAGGGCGTCCGGGTGACCGCGCAGGATCTCTTGCAGGCCGACCCGGGACGCTTGCGCCTGGCCGTCGTCGCAGGCGGCAATGGCGAGGACATTGCCATCGAAGACACGATCATGAACCGTCCCGGGCTCGCGCTTACGGGCTTCTGGGAGGATTTCGCGCCCAGACGGGTCCAGTTGATCGGAAACGCCGAACGCGCGTATCTGGCCTCGTTGCCGCCCGATACGCGCGCGGCCCGGTTCGGCGCATTGTTCGAGCACGGAGCGCGCATTTGCATTTTCACCAACGGGCATGCCCCGTCGGAAGCCGAGATTGCGCAAGCCAGGAGGCATGGCGGGGTTTTGCTGGCGACGCCTCTTTTGACGCGCGATTTCGCGCGCGACGCGACGTTCATCCTGGAAGAATTGGCCGCGCCGCGAATCGCCCTCTACGGCACGATGGTCGAAGTGCGCGGACTGGGGGTGCTGCTCGAGGGCGCGCCCGGGCTCGGCAAGAGCGAGACGGCTCTGGGGTTGATAAAGCGCGGATGCGCGCTTGTGGCCGACGACTTGACATGTCTGCGAAAAGACATGGCGACAAACATGATCTTCGGAAGCGCGAGCGCGTCGACGGCGCACTACATGGAAATACGCGGGATAGGGATCATCCACGTGCCCAGCATGTTCGGCGTGGACGCCGTCCGCGGCGAGAAGCGCCTGCATCTCGTGATCACGTTCCGGCATCTGGACGAGATACGCGACGAAGTCGACCGTACGGGGCAGACGCGGCTTACGCGGAATATCCTGGGCGTGGAAATCCCCAACGCCGTCATCCCCGTTTCGGAAGGGCGCGACTTGGTGAATCTGGTGGAGACGGCGGCGCAGCAACGCAAGCTGATCGACGAAGGGCATGATTCCGTAGAGCAACTTTCGCAGAGGCTCAAGCGTCGCGCAGACCGCCGACGCGCCGAAATCGAGTGACCTACAGAAAGAGAAGGCAGAACCATGGCAGAACAGAGCAAAATCACACGTGAATTCAAACTTCTGAACAAATATGGCATGCATGTCCGCCCTGCCGGTCTTTTTGCGAAGACCGCAAGCCGCTATGCGGGCGACATTACGGTCGAGAAAGACGGGACGGTGGTGTCGGGCAAATCGATAATGGCGCTCATGACCCTGGAGGCGACATGCGGGACCATCTTGAGAGTCTCGGCCAGCGGTCCCCAAGCCCAAGAGGCGTTGGATGAACTTGGCTCGTTGATCGCACGCAAGTTCGACATTCCGGATGAACAATAGCGAACAGCAGACCTTCACGGGGATCGCCACCGCGCGCGGCTACGCGATCGGGCCGGTTTTCATCTACCGCGACGCGGGAGAGACGCCGGTTCCCGAGTATGTCGTCGCGCCCGCGCGGGTCGACGAGGAAATGATGCGTCTCTCCCGCGCGCGGCTGGAGGCGACGCGCGATCTTGAAGGGCTCATCGCCGTCTTGAAGGAGAGAACGGGCAGGGAGGACGTCAAGGTCTTCGAGTGCCATTTGATGCTGTTGCAGGACGACATGCTGCGACAGGAAACGGACGCCTACATCCGGAAAGAGCGGCTGAACGCCGAGGCTGCCGTCCGCAAGACGGTCAATCGCGCCCGAGCGCAGTTTGCGCGGATGAACGACCCGTATTTCCGCGAGCGCGTCCGCGATCTCGACGATGTCGAGCGCCGGCTGCAAAAGGCGCTTGCGGGTTTCTCGAGCGACTCGAAGATTGAATTGAAAGAGCCGGCGATCGTCGTGGCGGACGATTTGACGCCATCAGAGACGATACAGCTGCCGCGCGATCTGGTGCTGGGCTTCGCCTTGAACAAGGGCTCCGCCACAAGCCATGTGGCCTTGCTGGCGCGCTCGCTGGCCATCCCGTCCGTTTGCGGGCTTGGGGACGTCACCGCGCGCGTGAAGCCGGGCGAGACGCTTTTGCTGGACGGCACAAACGGCGCGGTGACGCTGAATCCGACGGCCGAGGCACGCGCCCAGTTCGAGGATCTCATCGCCCGCCAGAGGGCCTTGGTGCGCGAAACCGGGAAAAGCCGTCCGGCGGGAAGTCTCCGCGACGATGCGGGCGTCTCCATCCAGGCGAACGTCCAGCGCGGCGCGGACATCGACGCGTTGAGAAAGTTCGGCGCCCGGGGCGTGGGGCTTTACCGCAGCGAATATCTCTGGCTGGACCGCGAGCGCGAACCGACGGAAGAGGAGCAGTTTGAAGCCTACTCGTCCGTCATCGCGCAAGTGAAGAACCTCGATCCCGGAGCGTCCACGACGATCCGCATGCTGGACATCGGCGGGGACAAGCTGGTCAAGGGCATTTCGGCCAAGGAGGCCAATCCGTTCCTCGGGAACCGCTCGACGCGCTATTTGCTGGGGCATCCCGGCGTGCATCGCGCGCAGTTGCGGGCCGTTTTGCGGGCTTCGGCGTACGGCCCGACGAAGATCATGTATCCCATGATCTCCTGCATCGAAGAAATGCGCGCGGCACTGCGTGCGGTCGAAAGCGTGAAGCGGGAACTGGATGCCGCGCACATTCCATATGATGCGCACGCGCCGATCGGGGCGATGATAGAGGTCCCGAGCGCCGCGTTGATCGCAGATGAACTGGCCGGGCTATGCGACTTCTTCTCGCTGGGCACGAATGATCTCATCCAGTACACGTTGGCCGCCGATCGCGGCAACGAGTCTGTGGCGTATCTTTATCAACCTTTCCATCCTGCGGTCACAAAACTTGTCGGGCATACTCTTGCGGCGGCGCGACGGCATGGAATCCCCGTCAGCGTATGCGGCGAGAGCGCTTCCGATCCGGTGGTTGGCGTGTTCTGGGTCGCGCTGGGCGCGCAGATGCTTTCGATGAGCGCGACCTATATTCCGCCGATCGCGCGCGTGCTCGGGCAATTGACGCGAGCCGATCTTTCGGAGTACGCCAAGATCCCGGAGTCGCTGCCCGAGGGGTCCACGGGAACCGAGATAGCCGAGGCCTGCCATGAATGGCTGGCGCACCGCGTGACCGATTTCGAGGATGCCCTGCTGTGATCAGCCTTCCCGAGATAGTCATTGAAGCGATTGCGTGCGAGCTGGGCGAACGGGTGCTTGACAACGCCGCGTGCGCGGAGGCGCGGCAATTGCGGGCCACGGGTTTCACGTCGCGCAGGGTCGTGCCGGAAGGCGTGTCGCTGTTCGATTTGTGCTTGCGCGCGGCGCGGCAGATCGACACCTCGGACGCGGCGTGCGTGATTGCGGCGACATTCTCGGACGAGGTGCGGTTTCCCGCCTTGTCCGTCCGGCTGGCCGCGGCATTGGGGCTGCCTGCGGAAACACTGGCGTTTGATCTGCAAATGGCCTGCAGCGCCTATCCCTATGCGTTGTTCCTTGCGGGACAGATAGCGTCCGCGCAGAACCGGCGCGTGCTGGTCGTCCACGGGGATATCCAGTCCCGGTTGACGGATGGCGCGGACGGTGCGACGAACTTTCTGTTTTCCGATGCGGCCACGGCGACGCTCGTTTCCGCAAGCCCCAAAGCAACATCCCGGTTCGCCGCGCTGTCGCAGGCTTCGGATGCGCTGGCGTGTCCGGCGGACGGGCCCATACGGATGGACGGTTTCAGAGTCTTTTCATTTGTGGCGGAGAACGTATTGGATCTATTGGGAAAGTTCCCTGCTTCGTCCTATGAAGTTTTTGTTCCGCACCAGGCGAATCTGTACATGGTCCGCCAATTGGCATCGGGATTGGGCGCGAAGAGAACGCTGGTTTCAAGCGGGGCGTGGGCGAATCCGGGGGGGTGCTCGATCCCGCTCGTCTTGTCCGAAAACAAGACGGAAGTCAACGGACGGCGCGTGCTTTTGGCTGGTTTTGGTGCGGGATTGAGCGCGTCCGCCTTGACTGCGCGCATAGAAATAGCGGAGGGTGCGAGAAGATTCCCATTGACTTGAGGCGTTATTTCAGCTATAATTTAATCACACAGTATAAAAAGGATGAACTGAAATGGATACACAGAACCAGAAGTCGGGAAATGTTGCGGCCATTTGCACAATGTTTGCGCTTTTCTTCATGATTGCCTTCGTCACGAACTTCGCGGGATCGATGGCGGTTGTGGCCAAAAACCAATTCAACGCCTCCGCGACGGCTTCGCAGCTGGGCAGCGCGGCGAACTTCTTTGCGTATCTGTTCATGGGCATCCCGGGCGGGCTTATTCTCAAGAGGAAGGGCTACAAGTTTACGGCCCTCTTGGCCGCCGCCGTCGGTTTCATCGGTTTGGGCATTCAGCTGGCGTCCGGCTATGTCCCCGCGTCGGACAATCCTTTTTATATCTACATCGTGGGCGCCTTCGTCGCAGGTTTCTCCATGTGCTTGCTGAACCTGGTCGTGAATCCGCTTCTGAACACGCTTGGCGGCGGCGGCAACAAGGGCAACCAGCTGGTCCAGATGGGATGTTCGCTCAATTCGGTCGGCGCAACCTTGGCGCCTATGATTTTGGGCTGGCTCATTGGCGGCGCGATGGACGAAGCCACCGTGTCGAAGGTGGCCCCCGCCATGTTGATCGCAATGGCTCTTTTCGCGGTCGCCTTTGCGATCGTGCTCGTTTCCAAGATTCCCGAACCGCATCTTGAGACGGTCGAGGAGCGCGAAGACCGTCTGTCCGGGAAAACGAGCGTGTTCAAGGATATCGTCGCGACATTGAAGTTCCGTCACTTCACGTTGGGCGCCTTGGCTATTTTCTTCTATATCACGATCGAGTCGGGCATCCCGAACATGGCCAACCTCTACATGAGCGACATGAAGGAAGTGGGGCCGGCTGTCGCGGGCAGCGTTGTGGCCATTTACTGGTTCGCGATGATGATCGGCCGCATTGTCGGCGGCGCCGTCGGCGGGAAGGTGAGCTCGCGGACGATGATCACCGTGCTTTCTCTCTTGGGCATTGTTACCCTGCTTGCCATGATGTTCATGCCCGTCAAATTCGTGACGGTCTTCGGCAAGACGATTCCGCTTTCGATGTGCCTCTTGTTTATTTGCGGTCTTTCGACTTCCGTCATGTGGGGCGGTCTCTTCAATCTAGCCGCGGAAGGGCTTGGAAAGTACGTTCCGATGGGGTCGGGCATTTTCATGGCCTGCGTTTTTGGCGGCGTGTGTTTGCCGCTTCAGGGCATGCTGGCCGGCAAGATCGGCTACCTGGGGAGCTACTGGTTCACGATCGCCCTCTTCGCTTATATCTTCGTGTATGCGAATTTCATGTCGAAGCCGCAGAAGCGCGCAGAGTAACAAATAAATATTGAAAGAAAGGCCTTCCCCTATGCAGAATCAAGCCGTTTACGATGAACTGGTCGCCAAGTTCGAAAAACTCCATGGGGCCAAACCGCAGATTGTGGCTTACGCTCCCGGGCGTATCGAGGTTTTGGGCAACCATACGGACTACAACGAGGGATACGTGTTTTCCGCCGCGATCGACAAGGGCACCTTTTTTGCGCTTTCGCCCTCCGAAGACGAGACATGCGAGTTGACGGCCGCGGATTTGATGGAAACGGCCAAGTTTACGACAAAAACGGTTGCGCCCGCCAAGGAATTGACATGGCAGAACTATGTCACCGGGACCTTCAATTGGCTTTTCGACGGGAAGCCGGAAACCGCCAAGCATGGTTTTAAGGCGGCGTTTCTCGGCAACATTCCCCTTGGTGCGGGATTGTCGTCTTCCGCGGCGCTGGAGATGTGCGCGGTGCTCGCCTTTTCGAAACTCTACGGCATCGAGAAGGACAAAACCGAGATGGCCAAGATCGGACAGAAGGCGGAGCATACCTTCGCCGGGTGTCCGTGTGGACTTCTCGACCAGGCTTCTTCCATGTATGGAGAGGAAGGTTCGCTTGTAAAGAGCGATTTCCGCTACAATACGTTCGAGACGGTCCCGTTGGGGCCGACTGTCGCCTTCATGATGGTAAAGACGAACGCCAAGCATGCGCTGGTGGATGGCGCGTACGCATCTCGTCGTGCGGCGTGCGAAGAGGCGGCGAAATACTTCGCTTCCATTCTGCGCAAGCCCGTCACGCACCTGCGTGACGTGACGACGGCGGAGTGGATTCTCTATCGCAACGGGCTCCCGGAAGTCGTCGCGTGCCGTTCGGTGCACCCGATCGGCGAAGACGAGCGCGTCCTTCAAGGCGCGGAATTGCTCAACAAAGGCCATTTGAAGGAGTTTGGCGCGCTCATGTTCGATTCGCACGAATCGAGCCGCAAGTGGTTCGAGAATTCGTGCGAGGAATTGGATGTCGTGGTCGATACGGCGAAGACGATCCCGGAAGTCTATGGTGCGCGCCTTTCTGGCGGAGGGTTCGGCGGCAGTTGCTGTTTGCTGGTAGACCCGTCCGCTGCCGATAAAATTGCGGCGACGATTACGGCGGCCTACAAAGCGCGCTTTGTCGACGAACCGCAGTGCAGTTTGATCAAGCCGTCCGCCGGCGCACGTCTTATCGATTGAAACGCGAAGTCAGAGAGAAGGTCGACATGAAGCAGATAATCCGTACTGTGGCGATTCTCTTCGCCGTAATGGTTTCGCCGTCTTATGCGGAGGAGACGGCAGACGAAGCGAATATCGAAGAAGCGGGGCCGGCAGAGTCCGCAAAACCTGCTACGCAGAAGCTCTTTTATCTGTTGCCGATCTGCCAGCGCCTGGAAGGATCGGCGGAAGTCCTTCTTCCGGGTGAGACAGCATGGCGAGCGGTCCAGGAAGGTCGCGTTTATCCATTGGGCGCGAGCTATCGCATACTTGCGGACGAGTCGCGCATGACATTGGCGTTCGGTCCGGATACGACGGTCCGATTGACGGGGAAGGGGTCTTTTGTCACGGTTTTCTCGGTCTTGGGAGACAAGCGCCGCGAAATCATCCTGGGCTCGGGGCAGGTTGACGTGAGCTTGCCCAGAACATCCCCCAAGGGCGCGTTTACGGTCTCCTCTCATGGCTTTGCCGCCAAAGACCTTGCCGGCGATTCCAGGTACACAAGGGAAACGTCGGTAGATGGCGACAAAGTCTCCGTCCGTTGCGTCACGGGCGTCCTTTCGGTTGAGGGGCGGCATTTCAGCGTGCGGCCGATGCGCGCCGCGCAGGAATTCACGATTCGCACGTCGCAGGATGCCTTGGCAACGCTGATCTACGGGGAAAGTGGCGATCTGACGCTCGATCTAGACCAGGGAGCCGTATGGCAGAAGGATGGCGAGACGGGCGAAACGAAAGTGGTCGAAAAGAACCTTGAGTGGAAATTGACGCCCAAGACGTCCGTGCGCATCCTGCGCGCGGTCCCGGATATCGGCGAGCGTCTGGCGGTGACGGTCATGACATTCAACGTCAATGGAGAGCTGGTCAACCGTTGCGCGTTCACGGAGAAGTGCCCCGAGGTGAATTCTGGAGAACTTGGGGAGCGTGCGCGCTCCCGGGAAGGCAAAAAAGCCGGCCCGGCGCGCGACGGGCAGAACAAAGCGGCGCAGGAGGATGCCGCGGCCGCGGAGGGCTCTGATGCCGCAGAGACGGGAGAAGACAAGCCCGGTTTGGACGAAGAAAGTTTTTAATAAAGATACCAGATAGACAGACAAGGCAAGAAACAGAAAATGGTCATACAGCAGTTCAACAAACTTATCCGCAACAAATGGGTATGGGGCGCATTCGCGATTGTCGTTTCCGCGGCTTTTTGCTTCGATGATTTGTTCTCCACGCGCTCGAACGAGGAGCGCGCGCAGGGAGAGGCCGGCAAACTGGGCGAAGATGCCGTTCCAGCCTCCGATTTTTCGGATTGCGTAAACTTTGTCAAGGATTCCGGGAAAGGGCGCGAGACGGCGCTTGACTTTGCCGAAGCCAACCGCGAGGCGTGGAAGGTCTACGCGGCGCTCAAGACGGCGGAGAAAGATGGCGTCTCAATCAGCGATGCGCGTCTTGCCGAACGCATCCGCATGATGTTCTCCTTTGGCGATGGCTTTAGCTCGGCGCGCTACGAACAGCTTGTCCGCGAACGTCTTCAGAAAACGCCTAAGCAATTCGAAGATTCGCTTCGTCGTTCGCTCGCGCTCAGGGACGGCATTATGCATGCGCTTCTGGGGTCTGCGATTTGGGCCTCGCCCGTCGAGGTTGAACGCAAGCTGGCCGACTTGACGGATAAATTCACCGTTAAAGTCGCGCGTTTCACCCAAAGCGCCGCGGAAGCCAAGTCGGTCAAGGTCGACGACAAGGGACTTGAAGCCTGGTACGACAAAAACGCCGCGTCTCTTGCCCTGCCGGAGCGGATACGCATTCGCTATGTCCGCTACAGCGCGAATGATACCAACCTGCTTTCGCGCGTGACGGTCACGGAGGACGAAATGCACGATTTCTACGACACGGCAAGCGATCGCTATACCGTCACAGACACGAACGGCGTCGAGACGGTCAAGACTTTCGATGAAGTGAAAGGCGATATCGAAAAGGAACTTCGCCGTATTGCCGCCCTGGAGTGCTTGACCACAAATCTGCAACGTCGCGCATATGCCAACCGCAAGGTGAACGAGGATGCGAAGTCTTCCCGGCTGGATGAAATCGCGAAGGCGGATGGAGCAAAGGTGCGTACGAGTTCTTGGTTCGCCTTGGACGGCGCGGTCGTCCGCGGATTCATGGTTCCTTCCCGGGACGTCCTGCCCGGCGCACGCGCCTTTGAGGAGACCGTGGCTGAACTTGACATGGACTCGGAAGACCTCCGTTATGCGGTTGTTTCATCGGACCAGAATGTGTGGCTGATCGAGAAAACGGAGATCAGTCCGGCGCATACGCCGACATTCGAGGAAGCCAAACCCTATATCAGGAATCGTGCGCTCGAAGATGCGAAGGCAGATGCGTTCAAGGCTTCCGTCGCGAAAATAATTGCGCAGGGCACGAATGCGGTTCTCTCGGCAAAGAACGTCTCTTCCAATATCACGTTTGTCGCAGCGGACCTCGCGCAAGGCACGTTCCCCGATCAACATGCGATTGTCTCGGCCGCGATGAAACTGGATGCCGGCGGGATTTCGGAACTTGTGACGTTGCCGCGGGTTGCGGCGGGCTCGCTGAACGGTCTGGTGGTCGTCTGCGAAGCGCGTGAACCGGGCGATCTGGTGACGCGCGGCGTGCGCGAGGACGCCGTCCGAAACGAGTTGATCTACGGGTGCCTCTCCGAACTCTATGACGCGTGGCTCGAGGACAATCTCAACCGTCTGGGTTTCACGACGACCGCCCTGTCCTCCGTTGAAGAAGCGGATTCCGCTGAATGACGCTTGCATTCAAACGCATCCATCCGGACGCGGTCCTCCCCGCCTATGCGCATGAGGGCGATGCGGGCATGGATGTCCGCAGCGTGGAAGACGTTACCGTGCCGGCGTGCGGCCGCGCGCTTGTTCACACGGGGCTCGTCATGCTTCTTCCGGACGGATACGAGGCGCAGGTTCGACCGCGTTCGGGTTTGGCGTTGAAAAGCGGCCTTACCGTGCTCAATACGCCTGGGACGATAGATTCCGGCTATCGTGGCGAGGTCGGCGTCATTCTTTTCAATTCGTCGAAAGTGGACTTCGCCGTCCGGAAGAACGACCGCATTGCGCAACTTGTCATTGCGCCGGTCGTGCATGCGGAAGTCGTCGAGGAGGAGTCCGTGGATGAAACCGAGCGCGGTGCGGGCGGCTTTGGTTCGACTGGCTCAAAGTGAGAATTCCATGCTGAAGATCTGCAAATATGGCGCGAAAGTCCTCCGCGAGAAGTCTGTGGAGGTCTCTGCCGTGACGGGCGCGCTGCGCGACCTTGCGAACGAGATGCTTGTTCTTATGCGGGAGGCCAAGGGGGTTGGGCTCGCCGCGGAACAGGTTGGCCGCACGGAGCGCCTTTGCGTAATCGACATACCTGCAGGATGCGATACGGAGGAGAACGAGCGTTTCAACGCGCCGGTTGCCATGCCGCTTGTGATGTTCAATCCGCGGATTGTCGCGCGCGAGGGCAGCCAGCGCGACAAAGAAGGCTGTCTGAGCTTTCCGGGCGTAGGCGGCGAAGTGACGCGTGCGCGGCAGGTGGTCTGCCAGTTCCTGGACGCGGACAACAATCCCCAGATGATAACGGTGCGTGGTTTTCTCGCGCGCGCGGTCCAGCACGAGACGGATCATCTGGATGGCGTTCTCTATATCGACCGCATGACGGCGATGGAACGCCTCGCCTTGGCCGCGCGTTTGAAAAAGTTGGCGAAAACAAATGGCGGCGTCCGCTGAGACGGGCGGAGAAACCGGTCGGGCGGAAACAAAGGAGGACGCGGGAAGCCGCGTCCTCCTTGTAATATGTCCGCCGCTGTCTACTTGACGACAATGACGGAGTTGAACGTCCCTTGGTCATTCGGGACGGCATTCACATTCTCGGGGTCTGCGCACCACGTGCCGTCAATCACGAATTTATATTGGTACTCGCCGGGCGCAAGGTTTACCGTTGCCGAGTAAATGCCCTGGCGTGCCTTGTAGGACATCTTCTTGGCGGTCGGATCCCACTTGTTGAAGGAACCTGCCACGTAAACGGCTTTGCCCTTGTCTGCATGAACCGTGAACGATACGGGTTTCTTCGCGTCAGACTGCGCAATCTGGCACACGCCAGGATTCGCGGCCTTTTTTACGACGACCTTCGCCGCCGTGCACTTTTTCGCGCTTTTGATTTTCATTTTTCTCGCTTTCTTTGGCTGATTCTCGAAGAGAGAACCTGCTCAGCCAAGTTTTACATTGAATAGTATCTCATATTTTCGCAAAAAGTCAACCCCAAAAGTTAAAAAATATGCTATACTGTTAGGGCAATGGATGAGATTTCGAAACAGAAGGTAGGTCGCTGGATGACGGTCGTGCTCGTATTGTGCATTGTCTTTGGCGGCGGTGTCGTCATTTATCCGCTCTATCAGCGTTCTTGCGCTTTGAAGGAGCAGGAGGCGGATCTGTCCGCCCGCATAGCGGAACGGGACCGTGAAATCGCCGCGCTCGTCGAGAAGCGCCGCCGTTTCAGGACGGACCGCGACTTTGTCGAGTCGATCGCGCGCAAGCGCGCGCATCGTGTTTTCCCGGGCGAACTTGTTTTCATCTTCGAGGACGACTGATGGGCGGTTTCGCGCGATGGATTCTGGGCATGCTCCTGTTGCCGGCCTGTTGGAGCGCGGTGCTTGCCTTTGTGCATGCGCTCGCCTTCGCCATGCAGGGGTTTACCGTGGGGACGCTTTCCCTTCTGGGCGGGGTTTTCGTCTTCGTGCTCGTGTGGATGGCGCTTCCGCGGCCCGTTCGTACCTATGTTCTCGGGCACGAATTGACGCACGCGCTCTGGGGGCTTCTGTTCGGCGCGGTGCCTTCCGATCTGCGCGTGTCGGAATCCGGCGGGAGCGTGCGTCTGACGAAAACAAACGTGTTTATCACGCTTGCGCCGTATTTCTTTCCCTTCTACACGTTCCTCGTCATCCTTGCCGCGCTCGTCACCTACGCCTTCGTCCGCCCGCTCCCGGCGATTCCGCTTTGGCTTTTCATGATTGGCTTCACGTGGGCGTTCCACGTCCTCTTCACCTTGCAGTCCCTTTCGCAGGCGCAGCCGGACGTCAAGGCCTACGGACGGCTTTTTTCGTGGACGTTTATCTTCCTCGTCAACGTGCTGATCGTGTTGGTGTGGCTCGCCTGCACGACCGACTTGACGTTCTCCGCGTTGGGCGGGTTTCTCGTCCAGGATTTTCTTGCGTCCTATTTGGGCGTCGGCCGCGCGCTTTGGAACGCCGGACGGTCGCTCGTGTATTTCATCACATCCCGCATCTGACACTATCATGCATCCTGATCTCGTCGATATCGGCTTTCTCCACCTCAAGACATACGGCTTCTGCATGGCGCTCGGCTTCCTCCTTTGCTGGAAGCTCGCCGAGAAGCTCTCCGGGCGGAAAGATCTCTCGAACCTGCTTCTCCTGCTCATGTTCGCCGGTGTCGCCGGCAGCCGGCTCGCCTATGCCATCGAGAACTGGCGGACCGTTTTCGCGGCGCATCCCCTGGCGGTTTTCCGCGTTTGGGAGGGTGGTCTCGTCTTCTACGGCGGGTTGATCCTGGCCATCCTGGCCTTTTTCGTCTGGTGCCGCGTGAAACGCGAGAAGGCGTTCGATCTCGCCAATCTCTTTGCCGTCGTGATTCCCCTCGGGCACGCGTTCGGACGGGTCGGTTGCTTCTTCTACGGGTGCTGCTTCGGGCGGCGCTCGACGTCCTCTCTCGCGGTCGTCTTCCCGGCCCACTCCCCCGCCTGGTACACCCAGGTCCAGGAGGGCGTCCTGCCCCCGGACGCCGTCTGTTCGCTGCCGGTTCTGCCCACGCAACTCTTCGAATCCGCGGCGCTTCTCGTCCTGTTCGCCGTCCTCCTCCTTGTCTACCGCCGCGCCCGCCAAATGACAGCAGGCGCCTATCTGGTTCTTTACGGACTCGTCCGTTTCGGGCTCGAGTTCTTGCGCGACGATCCGCGTGCGCATGTCGGTCCGCTTTCCATCGGCCAGACGATTTCAATCGGCATGATCATCCTCGGCATCGCATTCCTTCGCTATGGGTACAGTCTGCATAATCATCGGTAAGGACGACTTTCTCGTCGAAGAGGCCGCGAAGAAGCGGCTGGGTTCCGCTCCCGTCGGGCTCGAGGTCGTGGACGCGGGCCAGGCCTCCAATGCGGAGGACCAGATGAAGTCGCTGGCGCAGGCCGACGCGAGCTTCTTCACGCCGCCGTTCCTCGACCCCGCCAAAACGACCTGGTGGCGCAATGTGAAGTTCCTCCCCGGCGCACGCGCCAAAGGCGAAGACGGCGCGGCGGACAAAACCTCTGCGGAAGTGAAGGCGGCGCTCGAGCGCTTCGCCGCGAAAATCGCCGCGAACCCGCCGCCGGACAACCAGGCCTTTATTCTGACCGCCCCGACGCTCCTCATGACGAGCGTCTTCGCCAAACGCCTGAAGCCGGTGGCGGAATTCGTCGTCTTCGCGGAGCAAAAGGAGCGCGACAAACGCGAATCGTCTCTTGCGCGCGCGGCGGAATTCGCCGCGGAAGCCGGCTTTTCGTTCGCTCCGGGCGCGGCGGAAGCGTTTGTCGCGCGCGTAGGGGACGATGCGCGTTCGCTCCTGCAGGAAGTCCGCAAGTTGCGCGACTACCTCGATCCCGCCGCCGAGACCGCGACGGTGGCGGACGTGGCGGAAATCTCGTCGCCCGGAACCGGCATCGAATCGCCGGCCTGGGATGTGACGGACGCCCTGGGTGCGCGCGATCCGGCCGCGCTCGTCGCCGCTTTGCGCCGCTTTGAAGGCGAGAACGGGTTCGCCGTCTACATGACGACCATCGCCGAGAAGTACGTGCGCCAGCTTCTCGAGATAAAAGCCGCGCAGGAAGCCGGCCAGACGGAAGCCTGCGCCGGCGCCTTCCATCCTTTCGTCTTCCGCAAGCTCTGCGGCTTCGCGCGGAACTGGTCGCTTGCGGAATTGCGCCGCGCGCGCGAGCGGCTCATGCTCCTGCGCGAGAAGGTCGTTTCGTCGAACGGCGCGGCCGATACTTTTGTCTTCACGGAATTGATCCGCATATGTCGCCGTCCCGTGCGGCGGGAGAGAGGCTGATGCACCACAAAATGTTGAATCTCGCGCAAGCCGCCGCGCAGGCGCATGTCGAACCGAACGAACTCAAACATTGCGCCCAACGCGGCGAAATCGCCGCGCAGAAGCGGGGAGACGACTTCTTCTTTTCCGCCGCGGACGTCCTGGAGTGGGCGCAACGCAATCTCCTCTGCGAGAGCCGGAAGGCGCTCGCCGCGAGCCACCGGGAGATGAACGACGCGCGCCGCCGCAGAACCGTGGCGCTCGAACTGGCGTCCCTCATTCCGGTGGATGCCGTGGATCTCGCCGTCCCCGCCAAGACAAAGGCGGGCATGATCCGCGACATGGCGGACCTCGCCGTCAAGTCCGGTTGGGTGTATGACGTGGAAGGCCTCTTCGCGGCGCTTCTGGCGCGCGAGGAGGCCGCTTCCACGGCGGTGGGCGAAGGCGCGGCGTTTCTGCATCCCCACCGGCACGATCCCTACTTTTTCGAGCGCACTTTCATCGCCTATGGGCGCGCCGTCCGCCCGGTCTTCTTCGGCGCTCCCGACGGAGGCGCGACGCGGCACTTCTTCGTCATTTGCGCGACCGGGCAGGAGGAACATCTGCATATTCTCGCTCGCCTGGCCGTCCTTGCCCATGGTTCGGATCTCCTCGAGCAGCTTGACGCGGCGGAGACATCGGAGGAGGTTCTTGCCGCCTTTCGCGCGGCGGAGGCCGTCTACTGCACCTGAGAAGGGCGAAACCGGCCGTTTCAACTTGAATCAAACTCAAAACAAGCGAATACCGCCTTGAAGACCCGGGGCGATCCGACATCGTTGCCGTCTTATCGCAGGTCTATTGTCTTAAACCTGGAAATCGCAGTAGGAAGGCAGGAATCGGGTTCGTGGACTTGGTTTCCGGCGGGAAGCGCGCATGCGGCTACCGTCAAACGGCTGAAAACGAAGCCGTCGGAGTGGAACTCCCTTTCCGTGCGCATGAGAAAGACTTCTTGCACCACGAGAAGGACGTTTGTCCGGGGCGGGACGGGGTGTCGCGATTGACCGTGTATGCGAAGCCCCCTTCACCTGTCCGTCCGTGTGGCGTCACGAACAGACGGAATTCTTGTGCCCATGAGAAAAGATTC
>DJRS01000045.1:22374-22505 GCA_002440145.1 Verrucomicrobia bacterium UBA6354 | reverse complement strand
GAGAACGGATCGCCTGCAGGCGCGAAAGCGTTCATTAGTTTGCGTTTTCGCTTGAAATACATCATGAAACAGTCAGATATCCCCTAAGAATCCGGGGCGACCCGTGCGACCGCCCTCGTTTCGCCCGCCCG
>DJRS01000045.1:13021-22274 GCA_002440145.1 Verrucomicrobia bacterium UBA6354 | reverse complement strand
CGTTGCGCCGGAACGGCGATACCGTTGCGCCGGAACCGCCGCGGGTGCAAAAACCGCCGAATCGGCCGGAAACCGGACAAATTGCGCGGACGCCTCTGGAGACGGGAGGGCTGGTCCGGTCCGGATTTCCGCGGGAACAGAGTCAAATCTCCGCAGTGTTTTGCTTCCGTCCCCGCGGACAGGACAAAGGGCCGGCCTCGAGGGGGCGCCGAGTCGGCCCTAACGCGGCAAGCCGAAAATCCCGGGGGAGACGCCAGTTCAAAATAGGGCTGGTTTTATCCGCCCGATATGCTATAATAGATGAACATATGAATGCGAATCAATTCGATTTCGGTGCGCTTGTGGACGGTCAGATGAAGGGAATCCGCAAGAGCTACAAGTTCGGCAAGGCTTTCAACGACGACAAGTCCATCGTCCGTCCCGAGAAGAAGACGGGCGAACCGGTATTGTCGGACGACAACGCCTCCATAAAAGCGGCGTGGGAAACGGGCGCGGCGATTCCGGGCCTTGTCGAGAAGGAGATCAAGGGCGGCTACGAGGTCACCGTGGCCGGCACGCGCGCGTTTTGTCCCTTCAGCCAGATCGACCGCATCCGCAAGGAGGGGGCGGACTATGTCGGGCGCAAGTTCGATTTCCTCGTGACCGAGTACGCCAAGGACGACCGCGGGCTGAACGTGGTGGTTTCGCGCCGCGCCTTGCAGGATATCGAGGCGGCCGCGCTGAAGGAAGCGATGCTGAACCAGCTGGACGAAGGCGAGACGCTGAACGGAACGGTGACGCGCGTGCTGGATTTCGGCGCGTTTGTCGACCTGGGCGGCGTGGAAGGGCTTATCCCGGTGCGGGAAATCGCCTGGGAGCGCGTGGAAGATCCGCGCACGGTGCTGCATCCGGGCGACGGCGTCACGGTCAAGGTCCTGCGCGTCAACCGCGAGGAGGGCAAGATTTCGCTTTCCCGCAAGGAATGCCTGACGCGCACATTCAAAAAGACCCCCGAAGAGGAAGCCGCGGAACAGTCGGCGGCCGAAGTCGCCGCATGGATGGCGGAAAACGAGAAGAAGAACGAGAACGTCGGCTCTCTCGCGGACGCTTTCAAGGGATTGAAGATATGATCGGGTTCTTCGGCGCCGGCAAGATGGCGGAAGGCATTCTTTCGGCGATGCCCTCCGCCGGGGACGTCCTCATGGCGGAAAAGAACGCCGCGCGGGCGGAGGATTTGCGCGTCCGTCTGGGCGTGCAAGTCACGGGGGACGTGCGGGAAGTGGCGAAAAAAGCCGATTTGATCTTCCTCGCCGTCCGTCCGCAGGACGTGGATGCCGTGGCCGAAGAGACGCGCCCGCTTTTGACGGAAGCCCAGACGCTGGTTTCGATCGTGGCGGGCAAGACGCTCGCGAAACTGCGCGCGGCGTTCGGTCCGCGCGTGCATCTGGTGCGGGTCATGCCGAACCTGGCGCTGCGGGCGAAGGCGGGCATGTGCGCGATTTGCCCCGGGGCCCATACGCCCACGGAGGCGGTGGCGCGCGTCAAGCGCATACTGGACGGGGCGGGCGAAACCGTCGTTCTCGAGGAAAAGGCTTTCGATGCGGTCACCGCCCTCTCGGGGTCGGGCCCGGCCTACTTCGCCTACATGGAAGAGGCGATGGCGGAAGGCGGCGTCCAGCTTGGTCTTCCCCCGGCCGTCGCGCGCCTTTTGGCGGAACAGACGATGTACGGGACGGCCAAGTTCCTGCGCGAAAGCGGCGTGGAGCTCAAGGCGTTCATCGCGGGCGTCTGCACGAAGGGCGGGACCACCGCCGCGGGCATGGAACGCCTGCAGAATCCGGAATTCAAGCGGATCGTGGCGGATACGCTCGCGGCCGCGGCAAAACGATCGGAAGAACTGGCATGAGCCGCATCGGACTGTTCGGCGGCACGTTCGACCCCATCCACTCGGGACACGTGACCGTGGTCAAGAAGGCGCTTGCGGAAGGCGTCGTGGACGAGGTTGTCGTCATTCCGGCCGCCGTAAGTCCGTTCAAGGTCGACCAGACTCCCGGCGGAACGTGGGATCGCCTGCTGCTCGTGCGCGCGGCGTTCAACGGCTTCGAGCACGTGCGGGTGGACGACCGGGAAATGCGTCGCGGCGGCGTGTCGTACGCGATCGACACCGTGCGGGAATTCGCCGCGGAGCATCCGCATGACGAACTTGTCTTCCTCATAGGGGAGGATTCGGTTGCTGGACTGCCGCGGTGGAAGGATTGCGACGAATTGCGCAAATTGTGCACCTTCCACGTCTATCCGCGCACGCCGGAATCCTCCACCGAGGTGCGCGCGCGTCTGGCGGAAGGAAAGCCGGTCGACGATTTGGTTCCGCCCGCCGTCGCGCTGTTTCTGGTGAAAAAGGTCCGCTATCAGCCCGATACGCGCATCGTGAACGTGATTCTGGAAGGATTGCGCCGGAAGGATGGCTACTGTCCGTGCCGCATTCCGAAGATTCCCGAGTATTTCTGTCCATGCCAGCAGTTCCGGGGGCAGCTCGCGGATCCCGCTTGGCATGGGCTGTGCCACTGCCGTCTGTACCAAAAGCCGTAATGGTTCGTTTTCGTCCGCTTCTCGCCTTCTTTGCCGCCCTATGGACGGGCGGGAGCGTCTTTGCCGCGCTCACCATAGAAGAATCCGGCGGGAAATTCACGCTGGCCCTGCCGGATTATGCCGACATGAGCGGCGTATCCTGGCTGGAGTCGGATACGTTCTACGTGGTCCGCGACGGTGGCGCCATGTTCGCGGACGGGTGTGCGGTGCACAAGATGACCGTGAAACGCGATGCGCAGGGCGCGCTCGTCGAAAAACCGGAAATGGGCCCCGGCGTCGTTCTCAAGGGTGCGCACGATGTGGAGGGGGTGGCGCGCGACCCTTTCAACGGCAAGATCTGGGTCTCGGACGAGCAGGACACTTCCATTCGCGAATACGATCCCGAGACGGGCGAACGGACCGGGCGGACGGTGCCGGTCCCGTCCTTTGTGAGGGAACACGCGCGCGGCAATCTTTCGCTGGAGTCTCTGGCGATTTCGCCGGACGGGTTGACGCTCTGGACGGCGAACGAGGAGGCCCTCGATTGCGACGGGCCGCGCGCGACGGCCAAACGCGGCACGACAGTCCGCCTCATGCGCTTTACGCGGCCGGACGGGCAAAGCGAGTGGGTCCCGGCGGGGATGTGGGCGTACGTGTGCGACCCGGTCGGCTCGCTGGGGGCGCTCAACAGCGGCGTGTCGGACTTGTGCGTCCTGCCGGACGATTCGCTTCTCGTCCTGGAGCGGGAGTGTTCTTACGAAACGCTGGGACTGACGCGCATCTACCGCCCGGACTTCACGAAGGCGACGGACGTCGGCGCAATCCAGTCTCTCGAGGGGGCGGTCTATGCGCCGGTCGAGAAGGGCGCGGCGCTCTACAGCCTGCGGGACGGCGATTTCTTCGGGGGCGGCGTCCTGCAGTCGGACGTCGCCTGCTACGAAGGCTTGTGCACGGGGCCGCGCAACGCGAACGGCACGCTTTCGCTCCTTCTGGTGTCGGACGGGGGCGCGACCGCCAGCCGCACGAAATGGGGGCTGACGGCGACGGTGCGCACACAGCCCTACGTGCGGACGCTGGCCCTGCGGGGCATGGATGGACGGGGTCGGACGGTTCCGGCCCTGGCGCAGGCGTTTTTCGGGCCACTCCCCCCGCTTGAAGGGCGTTTCGGGCTGGGTGGTTTCGGCCGCGGTGGGGTGCGGGCCTCGGGTCCCGCCGGCAAATCGCGCGGCGAACTCTACGGGGCGGAGGCCGCTTGGCGGCAGCGGTTGCTGGAGAGCGGCGCGTACGGGCTGCATCTGGGCTTCGGGGGCGCGTTCTGTCCGCGGCAGGAGTACGCCGCGGCCGACCGTCTGGCCTATGGCGAGATCCGCGCGATGCTGGTGCCTGAGCGGCGGGTTACGGACAATTTCGCGCTGGGCATGCGCCTGGGCGTGGCGTTCAACTGGCTGAACGCGCGCACGGCGGCGGTCGCGGACGACACGGCTTTTTCGGCGCAGGGCATCCTCGGCGTGCAGGCGACGTACGATCTGACGGACCGGATGGGCGTGTATTCCGGCTTCGACTGGCGGCTCGGCGGTCCGGCGAGCTATGGCCCCGCGGGAGACAAGACGGAGGTCGATTTGAGCGGCTGGCTCTGGAACACCGGCGTGTTTTTCACGTTCTGACGAAAGAGAGGTGGAAAATGCGCCCCGATTTTGGTAAAATATAGGGAATGGCACTCTAGAAAGGAAAGAAAGAAAAATGGGCATTTTCAAGGCGTACGACATCCGCGGCATCTACGGAAAAGATCTGACGGACGATATTTTCTACAAGATAGCGCGCGCGTACGTGCGTTTCATCGGGGCGAAGAAGATCGTCGTGGCGCGGGATTGCCGCACGTCGGGCGATGCGCTGTTCGCCGCGTTCACGAAGGGCGTCCTGGACGAGGGATGCGACGTCGTCGACATCGGGCTCGCTTCCACGCCGATGAGCTACTTCGCCAACGGCACGCTCAAGGTGGACGGCTCGGTCATGATCACCGCCTCCCACAACACGCGCGAATGGAACGGCTGCAAGCTCTGCCGCGCGGACGCCGTGCCGATTTCGGGCGCGACGGGCATCAAGGACATCGAGAAGATGGTGGCCGAAATGCCCGAGAACGAACCGCCGCGGGGCGTGGGCGAGCTGACGAAGACGGACGTCTCGGCGGCGTACGCGGCGCACGTGCAGGAATTCGCCCACCTGGCGCATCCGCTCCACCTGGCGTTCGACTTCGCCAACGGCATGGGCATCGCCGAAAGCGTCGCGTTCAAGGGTAGCGCGATCACATACGACGCGCTCTATGGCGAGTACGACGGCAACTTCCCGAACCACAACGCCAACCCGCTCGAGCACGAGACCCTGAAGGACCTGCAGACCCTCCTGCGGGCGAACCCGGGCAAGTACGCTTTCGGCGTCGCCTTCGACGGGGACGCGGACCGCGCCGGCTTCCTGGACGAGAAGGGCGAGATCATCCCGATGGACTTCGTGACGGCGCTCATCGCGCGCGACTTGCTCACGACGCATCCCGGCGCGACCTGCCTCTACGACCTGCGTTCGTCGCGCGTCTGCGAGGAAGTCATCGCCGCGGCGGGCGGCAAGCCGATGATGTCCCGCGTGGGCCACTCCTTCATCAAGGCGCAGATGCGCGCGAACGACGCGATTTTCGCCGGCGAACTGTCGGGCCACTACTACTTCAAGGCGAATTTCACCGCCGAATCGTCGTCCATGGCGACCTTTGCGCTCGCGAACATCGTCTCCAAGAGCGACAAGCCGCTCTCCGAACTCGTGAAGCCGCTCCGCAAGTACGTGCAATCGGGCGAAATCAACTCGAAGACGGTGCGTCCGCCGGCGGAGGTGCTCGCGGGCATCAAGGCCGCGTGGGAGAACAAGGCGAAAGTCTTCGAACTGGACGGCGTTTCTGTCGACGCCTGGGAGACGGAAGGCTGGTGGGCAAACGTCCGCATGAGCAACACGGAACCGCTCGTCCGCTTGAACCTGGAAGGCCGCACAAAAGAAATCATGGAGGCAAAGCGTGACGAATTCCTGGCTGAAATCCGCGCCTAGCGGGCTCTGCGCCCTCCTCCTGTCCCTGTGCGCCGGGTTGGCCGGCTGCGCGCCCAAAGACGGCTCGCGCGAGCGGACCGCCGCGGACGCGGCGCGTGCGGCGGGCGACAACCGCAAGGCGGCCGGACTCTACGCCGCCTCGCTGGTCCTGGCACCGGACAACGTGGACGCGCTCGTGAATGGGGCGCGCGCGAATCTGGCCCTGGGCGCGAAGGACGAAGCCGCGCGCCTGATCGCCAATGCGCGTGTCCTCGCGCCGGCGGATGCGGACGTTCTGCAGGTTTCGGCCCATGTGGCGTATGCGACGGGCGACCGCAAGCTGGCGCAGAAATGCTTCGCGCTTCTGGCGGACGGTGCGTCCTACACGAAACAGGTCCGTTCCCTCGGCTGGACGGGGCTAGGCGTGCTGGCGATGGCCGAGGCGCGGGATGCCCGTGCCGGCGTCGCGCGGGACAAGGCGCGGATCTGCTTCTTCCGGGCCATCCGCTTGGACGGGCGGAACGCGTCGGCCTACTATCACCTGGGGCTTCTGTACCGTGATTTCTACGATTACAAGGAGCTCGCGCAAGAGCAGTTCGACGTCTTCGTGCGGCTCGAGACGAAGGCGGGCGAACTGACGGGCAAGCGCGTGCAGAACGTCCGCCGGAACATCCTGCCCGAATTGCGCGAAGCGATGAACGCTGCGCTGGTGAGCCGTGCGGGCATGTCGGGGCGGGACAGCGATGCCTGCGCCGCGGCGCTCCAGAAAGCCGCCGCGGCCTGGAAACGCGGCCACTTCAAGACGGCGAAACTGCGCTATGCGGACGCGCTGAAGGCGGACCCTGCGAGCTATCCGGCGGCGCTGGGCTTGGCGCGCACGTGGGCGAAGACGGATCTTCGCAAGACGGGGCAGGCCGAGAGCTACAAGTACTACCGCCTCGCGTGCGAATTGAACGCGTCCGCCTTCAAAACGTTTCTGGAAGCGGGCGAAATGGCGTTGAAGACGGGCCACTATTCCGCCGCGGTCGAGATCTATTCGCGCGCCCTGGCGGTGCGCCCGACGGACAAGGCGGCGGCGGACGGGCTCATACGGGCGGCGCGCAAGGCCGGCCAGGCGAAGGTCGTCGCGGTCTACCAGGGCTACCGGAACTATCTTGAGACGCTCTGAGGGGACGCCTGCATGGAATTGCTGCCCGCCGACTACGTTCTTCTCGCGCTCGCCGCCGTGTGCGCGCTGACGGGGCTTTTTCGCGGGCTCTCGGGGACTCTGGCGTTCTTTGTGGCGGTGTTCGCCGCGCTTGCGGGCGGGTACGCCGCCTGGATCCACGGCGCGGCGTTCCTGGAAAACGCCTGGGCGCGGGGGCTGGCGGCGTTCGTTTGTGCGCTGCTGGCCTATGGAATCGCCCGCCTGATCGTGAAGAAGCTCGTCAACGGGCTTCTCGCGCAACCCTCGGACGCCATTCTGGGGCTTTTTGCGGGCGTGCTGGCCGTGTTGCTCGCCGTGGTTTTTCTGGCGCACCTGGGGTTCGGGGCCGATGTCTCCGCCATCGTCCGCCTCGCGCAGTCGTATATTGGAGCCGAAACGTCCCAGCCATGCGCGTCCTACTGATAGACAATCTGATGATCCGCCGCTACGGCAATCTGCGCATGGGGCCCGGACGCAAGCTGATGTGCGGCTGCGTGCGGAACAACTTCCGCTTCTGCGAGTTCTCGGACCGCGACATGGCGCGTCTGCTCGCGCCGCTGGGGATACGCCCGCTGGGTGGTGTCATCGCCAACCGCAAGCTCGTGAAGACCGCCCGGAACTTCCGTCCGGACGTGGTTTTGCTGGGCCACTGCGACTACGTGACGAACGAGACGCTGGAGGAGATCCGCCGCGCGCTGCCGGGCGTGAAGATCGCGCATTTCAACGTGGATCCGATCTGGCAGCCCGGCACGCGGGCGCAGATCGAGCGGCGCAAGCACGTCTGCGACGCTCTTTTCGTGACGACCGCCGGACCCGACCTCAGAACCTGGGCGACCGGACGCAACGTCGTCGCCTACATGCCCAATCCGTCCGACCCCTCCATGGAGAACCAGGACAATTCGCTCAAGGACGCCGCGGCGTTCGCGCGCGACTTCTTCTACGCGGGCAATCCGCGCCCGGGCGACCCACGCATGGAGACGGTGCGCTTCCTCCAGGCGCGTCTGGCCGGACGCCTCGCGTTCGACTTCTACGGGATGGACAAGCCGTCCATCTGGGGCGCGGCCTACGAAGAGGTTCTGGCGAGCTCCAAGATGTCCGTCAACCTGAACCGCCGCGAAGGCGACAAGTGGTATTCGTCGGACCGCATCGCGCATCTGATGGGCTACGGCATTTTGACGTTTCTTTCCGACAAGGGACGCATGCAGGACTTCTTCTCGTCCGACGAATGCGTCTACTGGTCCGAGCCGGGCGATTTGGCGGAAAAGATCCTCTGGTACCACGCGCACGATGCGGCGCGGCGGAAAGTGGCGCACGCCGGGCGGGAGCGCTACCACCGGCTCTTCTCGGGCGCGCGGACCTTGAAGTTCATGCTCGAGACGCTCTGGGGCGAGCCGTACACGGAACCCTACGAGTGGGCGGGCGAGGTCTATCGCGCCTGAGGGAGGCAGACGAACCCATGGAAAGTACGGGCGAACTCATCCTGCGCTTGGCGCTCGCGGCGCTTCTGGGCGGTCTCATCGGGGCGGAACGCGAATACCGCGCGAAAGTCGCCGGCGTGCGCACCCACCTGCTCGTGGCGCTTGGCGCGGCGTTGATGATGATCGTCTCGCGCGACGGCTTCGGCGGCGTGGGCGATCCCTCGCGCGTCGCCTCCCAGATCGTGAGCGGAATCGGCTTCCTGGGCGCGGGCGCGATCATCGTCCAGAAGCATGCCGTGCACGGCCTCACGACCGCCGCGGGCATCTGGGTCTCGGCCGGAATCGGCATGGCCGTCGCCGCCGGACTCTACATGGTCAGCCTTGCGACGACGATCTTTGCCCTGGTTGGACTCGAAGCGTTCGACGTGCTCGTCAACAAACTCAAGAGAGACGCCACGCCCGACGAACCGCCTGAAGAGGCCTAGCGCGCCGAAATATCTCACGCCGGGACGCCGCGAACGCAGAGAGGGAGGACGAAATATCTCACGCAGAGAGCGCAGAGAACGCAGAGGTGTTGTTTCTCTGCGTGTCGCCGCGTGCCTTTGCGTGAGGAAATTTTCGTGCGCCGGGAGGGCGGTGCCTGTGCGGCGCAAGGGCGATACCGGGTCATGCGACCCGGTTGCGCCGTCGCGCCGGAACGGTGGCGGCGTTTGTTTGCCTCAGTCCGCGTCCGTGAAAAGGCCTTGAGGTCCTTCTTCTGTTCCGGCGCGATCTGGGTTTGCTTCTTCATTGTTTGGTTCCTTTCTGTATTTCAGGTTCTTTCGTCTGTGAAACGTTCCGCGGACTCCCGCCTCCCGTAGAGAAACATCACGTCCCCCCATATATATATACTTACCAGCAGAGGGTCAAAGTACTACCACTTTTTTGCATTTTCTTAAAAAAAGTTTTATAAGTGGTCAAAAACGCGAAAACCGCGGCAAAATGGACATGCCGCGGTCGGGGGGAAAGTCGGGAATCGGGGGTCAGGGAGGGGTAAAGT
>DJRS01000045.1:0-12856 GCA_002440145.1 Verrucomicrobia bacterium UBA6354 | reverse complement strand
CGCAGGTTCCGCTCCCGAACACAAGCGAACAGGTTTTTAGAGAGACCGCTTCGCGGTCTGGTTGTCGCGGCGGGCCGCAGAGGACTGCGGTCCCTGCCATTGGACGGTCTAAGGGCCCTCCTAATCTACATTTTCTACATTCTCTACACGGTTAATACCGTGCGGGCTGCAGGGGACTGCGGTCCCTGCCACGAAGGGGGCGGGGACAGGGGGAGATGCGGTTGGCCGGGGGGTTGTCAGAACGCAATAGAAATTGTATAATAGTGGACGTGAAAATGAATAAGGACAATTTGAAGTACAATCGCATTCTGCTCAAACTTTCGGGCGAGGTCCTCGGAAACCGCGAGACGGGCGAGTGCATAGATCCGACGCGGCTGGCGTTCATGGCCGGGCAGGTCAAGAAGATCCACGCGCTGGGCGTGCAGGTCGGCATCGTGCTGGGCGGCGGGAACATCTTCCGTGGCCTGACGGGCGCGGGCAAGGGCGTGAACCGCGTGACGGGCGACTCGATGGGGATGCTCGCGACGATCATAAACGGTTTGGCTATGATGAACGCGCTGGAGGCGATTGGGGTTCCGACGCGCGTGATGACGGCGATCGACATCGACAAGCTCGCCGAACCCTTCATCCAGCGCAAGGCGCTGCGCCATTTCGAGAAAGGACGCGTCGTCGTTTTCGCCGGCGGAACGGGCAACCCCTACTTCTCGACCGACACCGCCGCGGCGCTCCGCGCGAGCGAAATCGGCGCGGACGCGCTTTTGAAGGCGACGAAGGTGGACGGCATCTATACGGCCGACCCGAAAAAAGATCCAAATGCCCAGCGCTACGGTTCGCTCAAGTACGAGGTCGCCCTCGAGAAGCGCCTGAAGGTCATGGACAGCGCGGCGTTCGCGCTTTGCATGGACAACGGCATTCCGATCATCGTGTTCGACTTTTTCGACGGCGATGCGCTGGAGCGCGTCGTCATGGGCGAAGAAGTCGGCACGCTCGTCAGCGACAAATAAACGCTTTCCCGCAGAGATTCCACAACAGAGATCAAGGATACACAATAAAATGGAAACGACAACAGAAGTCTTGAATGACGCGAACACGAAAATCCAGAAGAGCTTCGAGGCTTTGAAGGGGCAGTTCGCGGGCTTGCGCACGGGCAAGGCCAACCCGTCCATGGTCGACGGGATCAAGGTCGACTACTACGGCGCGCCCACGCCGATCAAGAATCTCGGGACGATTTCGACGCCCGAACCGCGGCAGATCAAGATAACGCCTTTCGATCCCACGGTTCTGGCCGAGATGAACAAGGCTATTCTCGCCGCCAATCTGGGCGTGACGCCGCAGACGGACGGCAAGGTTCTGCGCATCACGGTGCCGGAACTGAACGAGGAGCGCCGCAAGGAGATCGTCAAAGTCGCCAAAACCCAGGCGGAAGCGCAGAAAGTCGCCATGCGCAACGTGCGCCGCGACGCCAACGACGCGGTCAAGAAGCTCGAGAAAGACAAGAAGATCTCCGAGGACGATCTCAAGCAGGCGCTGGAAAAGATCCAGAAGGCGACCGATGCGGGCATCGCCAGAATCGACGCCGAGTTGAAGGCGAAAGAAGCCGAAATCATGGCGGTCTGACATCCCGAAAGGGAAGCATGGGCGTTTCAGGACGACAAGGAGGCAATATGGCAGAGGAAACAGTCATCTCGATCAATCCGGCATCCCCCAAGCCGGTGTTGCGCAAACCGGGCGAGGCGCCCGCAAAGCCCGACCTGCGGCTTGATTCCGTTGCGCCGGCGGCGCCCGTGCCGGAAGCGCCCCCTGCGTGCGAGACGCTCGCCGATGAACGCCGCCCCGAGTCGCTCGATCGCCTGAAGGGCATGACCCAGCGCCTCAAAGCCGTGACGCAGGAAATCCCTGCGCAGGCGATTCTGCACCGTACGGGGATCATCGCGAATCAGGCGGCGGCGAGCGAATCGCAGACGCAGGCGGCGAAATCGAAGACAATGCGCATTTCGCTTTCGGAGGCTTTGGGGGCGGCTCCGACGAACGAAGACGCCTCCGACGCGCCGATGAAGACGATTCGCGTCAAGCGCCCGGTCGCTCTGCCGCGCCCGGTCGAAGCGGTCGCGACGGGGACGGCGGAGGCCGCCGCGCCGTCCGTGACGCAACGCCGCACCTTGCGCATTGCGCGCCCCGGCGGGACTCATCCGCGGGCGAGCGCACGCCTGGCGCGCCCGGCGATGGCGCGGCCGCAATCCGACGCGGAAAACCCCGGGGTGAACGACATCGCCGCGGTCGGGGACATCCCCGAGATCGCGGACCTGCCCGAAACGCCGGTGCAGGCGGGCGCGGCGGCTTCCAAGGCGGTCGCCGACGTGCCGGGCGCCGTCACGGTCCTGAGCCTGGTCGTGCAGATTGCCGCGTGCGCCGCGATGGGTTTTGTCGCCTGGATGCTTTTCCAGAATTGCACGCTTATCGCGCAGTAGGCGCGCGCAAGCCGATGGGTTCGCGCACAGCCATTGTCCGTGCGGCGCTCTTCGAAGTGCTTTCAGAGCCCTTGTCGCTTTTGTTGACGCTGAGCGCGTTGCTGCTGGCGATCGTGGCGCCGGTCGTCCACTGCCACAACTTCGGCGAGCCTGCGCGCATGGCATGCGACGCGGGGCTCTCGGCGTTGTTGACGGGGGGGCTTGCGCTCGGCATATTCGCCGCGGTGCGCGCATTCCGGCGAGAGGAAGAAAGCGGCACTTTGGCGATGGCGCTCGTGCATCCGGTTTCCCGCGCCTCCTTCTTCGTGTCGAAGTGCGTGGGCGTCTGGCTGGGCGTGGGCGCGCTTATGTGGACTGTTTTCTGCGCGATGGTCGTGATGGTCCGGGGGGCGCTGATCGGCGGCGGCATCGCCGCGCTGAACGGAGACGTGCCGCGCGTCTGGGGACCGTCCGTGGCGCTGGCTGTCGCGATTCCGCTCCTGTCCGTGCTGGCCGGCGCGGCATGGAACCGTTTCGGACATGGACGCTTCGTCTTTTCCACGCAGGTCCTGGCGATTGGATTGGGCACGGCGGCGTTGTTCTATCCGTGGGAGTGGCGGCTTTTCCCGCGGCTTTTTGTTTCCGCGGCGCTTCTCCTGCTGCCGGCGGGCGTGTTCACGGCGGCGGCCGCCGCGCTGGCGGTGCGTCTCAGGGATCGCTACGCCGTGTCCATTGCGTTCGGATTGCTGGTTCTGGCGCTCCCGGCGCTCGGAAACTATTATCCGTCCGTGCGCGTTTTCAATGCGGGCTGGACTCTTCGGGACGCCCTGTTCGCCGCGGGCGCGGCGATTCCGCTCGTTGTCGGGTTTGCCCTGCTCGGCATTCATTTCCTGGATCGAAAGGATATTGGCTGATGGATGTGGTCGTTCAGCTGGAGGGTGCGGCGAAGACATTTCGCGATTTTTGGCTCAGGCCGGTTGCCGAGGCGGTGAAGGGGCTTGATTTGAGCGTCAATCGCGGCGAAATATTCGGGTTGCTCGGACCGAACGGAAGCGGGAAGTCCACGACCGTCAAAATGATACTCGGCTTGCTCGCCCCCACACGCGGCAAGGTTTCGCTTTTCGGACATTCGCCGCGTTCGGTCGCCGCACGGCGCAAACTCGGGTACTTGCCCGAACTCAGCTATCTGCATCCTTTTCTGACGGCGGAAGAGACGCTGGTCTATTATGCCGGATTGTGCGATTTGCCGAATGCGACGGCGAAGCGGCGTACGGCGGAACTGCTGGAGATGGTCGGCCTCGAGAAGGTGGCTTCGCGAAAAGTCGGCGGTTTTTCGAAAGGCATGGCGCGGCGTTTGGCGCTCGCCTGCGCGCTCGTCGGACGCCCGGAGCTGCTGGTGCTGGATGAACCGACTAGCGGACTCGACCCGGTCTCGACGAATGAAGTGAAGGAACTTGTGAAGACATTGGCGCATGCCGGCATGACCGTCCTGATGACGTCGCACCTGTTGGGCGATGCACAGGACGTCTGCGACCGGTTCGCCATTCTCGACCAGGGAACCAAAGTCGCCGCGGGCGACATCAAATCCTTGGACATGTCGCTTCAGAGTTACTTTCTTTCCAAGGTGGGCGAGGGCCGTACGTTCAAGGTCGCCCCTTTTCTGGCATGAGAGGCCTGTTGCAGATCGTTGTATTGGAGTGGCGTGCGCTGATCCGTACGGGCGTATTGCCGGCATTGTGGCTTTTCGCTTTCTTGTGGACATATTTTGCGCCGTTATGGCTCGTGTCCGACGGAACGGACGAGGGGGCGCGCGAGATCTTCCTGACCTATGGCGTGGGTACGGTGTTCGTGCTCGCGCTCATTGCGTTTGGCGCTTCCGCGGCGGGAGCGCTTTCGAAGGAACGGGCCGCCAAACGGCTGCAGCTTTCGCTGGTGCGCCCGGTGCCGGCGTTTGTTCTGGCCTGGGGACGCATGCTGGCGCATACGGCCGGGTTTGCGACGGTCGTCGCCGTCGCGCTGGGGGCGGCGGCACTGCATGGCGATGGTGCGCGCCCCGCCTATCACGTGCGCCATCCGATTCTGCAGACGCCGGCGGAAGAGGCGCGGGAGGCGTATGCCGGCTATATGAGAAGCGCGGAGACGCCCGAAGCGGTGAAAAAGATGAAGAAGGACGCCGTTTTGCGCATTCTAGAGCAGAAGAGTTTCGAGCGTTACGAGACGATTCCGGCGAATGCGACGGCTGTCTGGCGTTTCCCGTTGCCGACGGGCGGGAAGGCTTCGCGACCGTGGCTGGCGCGCTTCAAGTTCGCGAGTCTGTACGAAACGCGCGGAACCGTGTGCGGCATCGTGTCGTGCGGTGAAGCGCGCGTGGCGGTATCCAATGCGATCCAGGCGTCGCTTCGCGTGCCGCTCGCCGGCGCTGGCTCCGGAAAAGACGCATCCACCGTGCTTGTGTCCTTTCGCAATACGGGACGCAATACGTTGATGTTGCGTCCGAGAAAAGACGTGCAACTTCTCGAGCCGGCCGGAACGTACGGCGGGAATCTCGTCCGTGCGGGGCTGGAGCTTGTCGCGCTCGCGGCGCTCGTCGTCGCGTTTGCGGTTTTCCTGGGTGCGGGCCTGGGGCGGAGTGTCGCGATTTTCACATTGCTGGGTTTTCTGTTCGTGTCGGCGATCGGGCCGGACGTCCTCGAGAGCTATCCGGATCCGCTGGAAACGCGCCGCGTCGATCGCATGGGGCTGGCTATGACGCGCGGCGTTTGGAGGTTGACGCGTCCATTTTCGCGGCCTCTTCCGACACGGGCGCTGGTAGCGGACGAGTATACGGAAAACGCGGAGATTCTGGAATCGCTTCTGGTGAATCTTGTCGTCGCGCCGGTCGTGCTTGCCGGACTGGCGGCATTCTGCCTGCGGCGCAAGGAAGAAGGCTTGTAAGCCCGGAAGGCATGGGCCCGGGCGGTTTTTGCAAGCGCCGCCGTCCGTCCGGGCTGGTGGCGTCCGCCGGCGTTCCAACTGCGATTTCACGTCTTGTTTCCGTCCACAAACCGGGAAAGGGGCTTCGGGATCTGAAAAAGGTGAAATTTGTGCTTGCGTTTGGGCGTCCGATTTGGTATCATATTTGTTCAAAGCGAGATCGGGAAAGAATCGGCTCGCGTGACCGGGACATGGGGTCCGGGTCAGGAATGGCGGACAAAGCCCCGGATAAAGGGTACAAAGCCGCAAAGAAGGAAAAGAAAAGATGCAGAAGAGCTATCATGCTCCGAATCCGGGCGAGAATCGCGCCTGGTATCTCGTCGACGCGAAGGACGTGTCGTTGGGCCGTCTCGCCGTCGTCGTGGCGAACAAACTCCGTGCGAAGGATGTTCCGACGTACGATCCGTCCGTGGACGCGGGCGCGTTCGTGATCGTCGTGAACGCGGCGTCCGTCAAGCTCACGGGCAACAAAGAAGAGCAGAAGGAATATCAGCGCTACAGCGGCTACCGCGGCGGCTTGAAGTCGTTCACGGCGGCGGAAATGCGCGCGAAGCATCCGGATCGCATGATCAAGGAAGCGGTCTGGGGCATGCTCCCGAAGAACAACATCGCGCGCAAGATGATGACGCGCCTGAAAGTGTTCGCGGGCGCGGCGCATGAACATGCGGCGCAAAAGCCGGTCGAGATCAAGCTCTAAGGGAGGTATTTCAAATGGCAACCAAGAAAGTCATTTCCGCTGGTACGGGTCGCCGCAAGACCGCGACGGCGCGTGTGAATCTCGTCGAGGGCAAGGGCGAGTGGATCGTGAACCGCGAGGCGCTCGAGAAGTACATTCCTTCCGAGGCTCTCCGCGATTATTTGAAGCAGCCCGTGGCGATTTCGGGCTACGACCTGACGAAGGTCGATGTGGTCGTCTACGTGAAGGGTGGCGGCGTCGCCGGCCAGGCGGGTGCGATCCGTCACGGTCTGGCGCGTGCGATCGTCGCGGCGGACGAGGCGACGCGTGCGGCTCTCAAGAAGGCGGGTTGCATGACGCGCGACAGCCGCATGAAAGAGCGCAAGAAACCCGGTCAGCCCGGTGCCCGCAAGCGCTTCCAGTTCTCGAAGCGTTAATGCGTGGGGGAAGCGCGGCGGCGACGGACGTTGCCGCGCTTCTTCTTGTTGGCTTAGTAGTTTAGAAGGAGAGAACCGCGTATCAGCAGGAAGAGTGTTGCTATGGCATTAGGTTTGTTCAAGAAGATTGCGCAGGTGTTCGCAGGCAAGAAGAAGTCCGTTCCTGCGAAGACGTCTCGAAACGGGAATAATAAGGTAGGCGAGGGACGCCGGGGAACGAAGAACGGCGGAAAGAGCCGCAAGCCCTCAAACGGAAACCGAGCCGGCAATGCGCCGCGCGGCGGTGTGCGCGACGCGAATGCGCGCGGAGGGCGTCCCGACAACGCCGCGCCGCAGAAAGCGGGAGGCCGCAAGGACCGTCCGCGCCGGAATCCGGAACGCGGTGCGCGGCGAGGGAACGACCGTCCGCGGCGTGACGGGGCCTCGCATACGCCGGCAGGCGCGATGCGCCCGGGCGGTGTCGTGAGCGACAAGGAGCGCGCGGCGCGCGCCGCGGCGCATGCCGCGTGGGATCCGGCTTCCTTCGTGGTGGAACCGCTGGAAGGCAAGAAGCGCTTCCAGGATTTCAATCTGCCGGCTGAAGTTCTGCACGGCATTGCGGATTTGGGCTTCAAGTACTGTACGGACATCCAGGCACTGAGCCTCGAGCAGGCGCTCGAGGGACGGAATATCGCCGGCAAGGCGCAGACGGGGTCCGGCAAGACCGCGGCGTTTCTCGTGGCGATTCTGACGCGCTATCTGCGCACGCCCGAGCACCGGGCGGCCAAGGGCGGGGTGCCGCGCGCGCTCGTCATCGCCCCGACGCGCGAACTCGTCATCCAAATCTGCAAGGACGCGGACGCGATCGGCAAGTATTGCGGGCTGCGGAGTCTCGCCGTCTATGGCGGGATGGATTACGACCGCCAGAAACGAGAGGTGCAGGATGCGCCGGTGGACTTGCTGGTGGCGACGCCGGGACGGCTTTTGGACTTCGTGAAATCGCACGTCATCGACCTTTCGAGCGTGGATACGCTCGTCATAGACGAAGCGGACCGCATGCTCGACATGGGCTTCATCCCCGACGTGCGGCGGATCATGAGCTACCTGCCGCCCAAGGGCAAGCGCACGACGATGCTGTACTCCGCGACGCTGAACGATACGGTCATGAAACTCGCGCTGAACTGGATGGACGAGCCCTACCGGGCGGAAGTCGCCTGCGAGACGAATGCGACGGATACGGTGCGCCAGGTCGTGTATTGCGTGCCGGCGAAGGACAAGTTCACGGTGCTCTTCAACCATATCGCGCTCCATCCGGAAGCGCGGACGATCGTGTTCTGCAACCGGCGCTCGACGACGGAGGACGTGTACGAATCGCTCCGCGTCCGCGGCGTTTCGGTCGAGATGCTTTCGGGCGACGTGAACCAGAACAAGCGCCTGAAGGTTCTGGACGCGTTCCGCGCCGGGACGGTCAAGGTCGTGGTGGCGACGGACGTCGCCGGGCGCGGCATCGACATCAAGGGTCTCGAGTACGTCATCAACTTCGACTTCCCGTATGAAGCGGAGGATTACGTGCACCGCATCGGCCGCACCGGGCGCGCCGGTTCGACGGGCATCGCCATCAGCTTCGCCGACGAAAACGAGTCGTTCGCGATACCGGAGATTGAGGAATATATCAAAGAACCGCTCAAGTGCACCTTGATCCAGGAGGGAGACCCGCTCTTGAAGCCTCTCCCGCCGCGGCATACGCGTCTGGGGGAAGTGGACGGCTCGGCGCGCGCGGCGGTTGATGCGCGCGAAGCGGTCACGGAAGAGGAACTGGCGGCCGCGGCGGCGGTAACGGGTATCGTCAACGGGAACGCGCGCACGGGCAGCGGGGCGGTGGCGATCTTGAAGGAGGACGCGCCGCAGCGCGTGCTGCCGAAGTTCGAGCATGCGCTGGATCCCAAAGCGCCGCCGCGGGATGAGCGCGAGATCTACTCGAAACCGGTCGAACAGAAGTCCAAAACGGAAGAATGGCAGGCGTGAGACGCGCTCTTTTTTAGTGAAAGATTAAGAAAGCATTAAAAAAGTGTACAAATCGTCCGTCAAGTATGGTATAATACGCAACATGAAACATCTACTAATTGCCGTCGCCGCGACATGCGCCACTCTGACAGGCGCAACCGCGGCATCGTCCGACGCCGTGACTCAGGCCGATTTGCAGGCTCTGATCCAGCGTCTGAACAAGTTGGAGGCCGAGAACAAGGCCCAGGCCAAGCGCATCGCCCAATTGGAGGGCGAGAAGGCGCAAGCCGGCAAGCCGTGCGCCA
This sequence comes from Verrucomicrobia bacterium UBA6354, assembly GCA_002440145.1. GTDB lineage: Bacteria > Verrucomicrobiota > Kiritimatiellia > RFP12 > UBA1067 > UBA1067. Next base: position 4,035 of record DJRS01000045.1, on the reverse strand, counting down.
AGTCCGCAGCCGCGCGTCCGCATGATGCGGGTACGACGGTGAGCGAATCGGGCAAGGTCTACACGACCGCCTCGGGTTCGTCCTACTATCTCGCGGACGCCACAGCGGGCATTTTCGAACCGCTGAGCGCGAGCGGGATCAAGATTACGCCGTACGGAACGCTCGAACTCGACGCCGTTTACAACAGTCGCGGCACGGTTGGCGATTTCTCGACCGACTGGGTCGCGGACAAGACGACAGCCAAGCGCCAGGGCCACAACACCTCGCTCGCGATGCAGAACTCGATTTTCGGCGTGAAGCTGGAGACGCCTGAGACGTGGAACGGCTGGAAGATCGGCGGCAAGGTCGAGTTTGACATCTTCGGCAAGGGAGACGAGAACGATTACGGTTTCCACTGGCGCCATGCGTACATGGAAGCGGTCCACGAGGACAGCGGATGGTCGATCCTCGCCGGTCAGACCTGGCATCTCTGGAAGATCGTCACGCCGAGCGAAATCGACGGCGCGTGGATGGAGCATACGGGTCACCCGTACCGCCGCAGCCCGCAGTTCCGTCTGACGAAGAACTTCAAGGGCGAAAAGGATAACCTCGAAGTCCGCGTCGGCATCGTGAAGGGCGGCCCGGGCATGGGCGGCGACCGCGACAACGACGAGATGCAGGACAACTCCGCTTCGGCGTGGGCGCTCATCGAAGGCGCGCTCGTCTATTCGCGCGAGGCTTCGTGGGCGAAGGGCCAGGAATGGCTCGTCGGCATTGGCGGCATGTACGGTCGCGACCGCAGCCACCGCTGGACTCGCTACGATGAGGTCGAGGACCGCAATTACTACGACGGTCAGGCGGACGAGTATGATTCGAAGATGCTCCTCGTGGGCGCGTCGCTCCCGATCTTCTCGGGGCTTTTCAACGATTCGGCGGACGATTTCGACAAGCTCGTCCTCACGGGCCAGTTCTTCGCCGGCGACAATCTGCAGGGCGTCCAGGCCGGTGCGGGCAACTCGGTCGCCTACCATACGCCGGGTGCGCGCGGCAAGACGGTCCAGACGATGGGCGGCTTCCTCGACCTGAACTACAAGCTCAACTACAACTGGGCGTTCGCGGTCGGCTACGGCTTCGACAATCCGGACGATGACGATGTCGGCAAGGACGCGGCGGGCAACGGTACGGGCATCACCTACAACGATCGTGCGTACATCACCGCGTTCTACCAGGTGAACGACAACCTGCACTTCGCCCTCGAGTACGCCCGCCTTTCGACGGACTACTACAACGACGGCACGTCGCCCGATCAGCGTGTGCAGTTCACGACCTACTTTGAATTCTAATACTTCAATACAACACATATGAAGGAAGGCGCGCCGAAAGGCGCGTCTTTCGTAAGGGGACACCCGTATGACATTTGATTGGATTGTGCTGGCGACGTTTATTGGATATTTGGCGTTTATGCTGGGTATCGGTTTTTATTTTACGAATCGGCAGGAATCGCTGGGCGACTATTATCTGGGCGGACGAAAGATGAACAAGTGGGTCGTTGCCCTGTCTGCGCAGGCGTCCGACATGTCGGGGTGGCTTCTGATGGGGCTTCCGGGCGCCGTCTACCTGGGCGGCTTTTCGGAGGCGTGGATTGGCATCGGTCTTTTGATTGGCACGTACTTGAACTGGAAGATTGTCGCGCATCGTCTGCGCGTCTACTCGCACGTCTGCCGCGATTCGATCACCATTCCGGATTTTGTCGCGAACCGGTTCCGCGACCCTACAGGCATTTCGCGGATAATCGCCGCGATCATCATTCTTGTTTTCTTCACGTTTTACACGGCTTCGGGGTTTGTAAGCTGCGCCAAGCTCTTCACGTCCACGTTCGGGATTCCGGAGACGATCCACTTGGGTGGACTCACGCTTTCGGGCTACCAGATGTGCCTGTGGGTGGGCGCGCTGGTTGTTGTCGGCTACACCTTCCTCGGCGGCTACATGGCGGTTTGCTGGACGGACTTCATACAGGGCACGCTCATGTTTGTCGCGATTGTGCTGATCCCGGCGATTGTCGTCTGCCAGGCGGGCGGATTCGCCGCGACCGTGAACCAGCTGAACGAAATCAATCCCTATTTGCAGTCCCTTTTCACGAGCGCGACGACGATGAAGGCGACAGGTTTCATCGGGCTGGCCTCGTGTCTCGCCTGGGGTCTCGGGTACTTCGGCATGCCGCACATCCTCGTGCGGTTCATGTCCATCGACAATCCGGCGGAAGTGAAAGGTTCGCGGCGCATCGCGATGACGTGGGTGACCATCTCGCTCGGCGCGGCGATTGTCATCGGTCTCGTCTTCCACCTCTACCTCAAGATGCGGGGGCTGACGCTCCAGGACGTGGGGGGCGACCCGGAGCGGATGTTCATGATCATGATCAACGGCATCTTCTCGACCGGATTCTTCGCGCGTGTGTTGGCGGGCCTTCTGCTTTCGGCGATCATGGCGGCGATCATGTCCACGGCCGACAGCCAGTTGCTCGTTTCGGCGTCTTCGTTCTCGAACGACCTCTACAAAGTCGTCCTGCGCAAGAAGGCGTCCAACCGCGAGTTGATTTTCGTGTCCCGTCTCGCGGTCGCGGCGGTGGCGATCGCCGCGATTGCCCTGGCGATGAACACGAATAGCGCCTTCTTCAAGGTCGTCATGAAGATGGTTTCTTTCGCCTGGGCGGGATTCGGCGCGGCGTTTGGTCCGCTCATTCTGCTCGCGCTCTTCTGGAAGCGCACGAATCTGGCCGGCGCGATTTCGGGCATGGTCGTGGGCGCGGTGACGTGCTTCGTGTGGAAATTCGGCGTTTCGGCGGACTATCTCGCGGCGCATCCGGATTCGATCCTCAATCTTTATGAGCTTGTCCCGGGCTTCATCTTCGCGTTTGCCGCCATCGTCGTGGTTTCGCTCGTGACGGGCAAGCCCTCGGCTGAAATCCAAAACGAATTCGACGAAGTCAAGCGCGAAATCGAGGCGCACACGGCGGAATAAGGGTGGATGGCGGCATGAAAGAACCGAATGAGAAGAAAATCGCCGCGCTCGTCAAGGAGCTTCTGGTCGAATTGGGGGAGGATCCGGCGCGCGAGGGGCTCGTGAAAACGCCCGAGCGCGTGGCGAAGTCGCTCAGCTATTTGACGCGCGGCTACCGGCAGAACCTGCGCAAGGTGGTCAACGGCGCGAAATTCACCAGTGGCACGAACCACATGGTCATCCTCAAGGATATCGAGCTCTATTCGCTTTGCGAACATCACATGCTGCCGTTTTACGGAACCTGTGCAATCGGCTACATTTCGAAGGGGAAGGTCCTGGGCGTCTCGAAACTGGCGCGCATTGTGGACATGTTCGCGCGGCGTTTGCAGATTCAGGAGCGCCTGACCGAGCAGATCGCCGACGCCATCATGCAGGAAGTGGATGCGGAAGGCGTGGGTGTCGTCATTCGCGCGAAGCACCTCTGTATGATGATGCGCGGCGTCGAAAAGCAGAACAGCGAGATGACGACGTCCGCCGTCCTGGGATCCTTCCGCACGGACGAGAAAGTGCGTGCGGAGTTCCTGTCCCTCATCCGCGATTGAGTCCCTTCCTTCCTGTACGGGACGGATTCCGGCTTCTTCCCGGCTTTGGCGGGGCGGCAGTCCGTCCCCGAAGGGGTGCCGCTAAGCAGGGAGGACGCATCGGCGCGTGCCGGGTCTCGCGTGAGAGCTGCGTAAATCGTCATTAAAACAATAATCAAGCGTAAAACAGGCAAATAGCGGCTTGAAACCCCGGCGGGTACGGGATGCCGCGACCGCGTCATCGGCAGAACATCTCCAAGAGACCACGGTCTTTTGCCCTAGAGACCACGGTCTTTTCTCCTTCTCTTGCCGATACCCGGCGTCGGGCCGGTCGGCGATGGTGTTTCGGACAGGGTGGGTCGGTTTCCCCGGCGGCGACAGACGACCGCCGCGATCCCGGAAAACCCCTTGCCCGGACGGAATGTTCACGTAGCCTTACTATAAGCCTAAAAATCGCAGTTGGAAGGCTGGAATCGGG
>DJRS01000038.1:4294-8576 GCA_002440145.1 Verrucomicrobia bacterium UBA6354 | reverse complement strand
GTGACGGACTGGGGCTCGTAGGACTCCGCCAGCAAAGCTTTCGCGCGCGGCACATCGCCCTGCAGCGCGAACGCGCGCGCCAGGCGGGCACGGGAAAGCGCCGACAGGTTCGCCCGGCCGTCGTAGAGGCGGAACATGCGGTCCCGGTCGGGCGTCCCGGCCAGGGCCAGGGTATGGCACGCGTAGGCGGCCGTCGCCGTATTCGTTTCGCTCGCCCACTCCCGAAGGAAGTCCAAAACCCGCTTTTGTCCGGTCGGGACCAGCTCCACCCCGGCCTGGGCGGCTTCGACGAGAAAATGCGCGGCATAAAGCGAGACTTCCCGGTCCCACGGCGCCTCGTTGCAGTCGGGCCACATGGTGAAGTCGTTCGCCCGGATCATGGATTCCACGCGGCGGACTCCCGCCTGCACGTACTCCAGCCGGTTCGTCGCCGCCGCGGAACCGACCGCGCTCAAGATGCCACCCGCCGAAATGAGCGGGAAAATGCGCGAACAGGTCTGCTCGAGGCATCCGTAGGGGTAGTCCGCCAGCCACTCGAGCGCCGCGGCAAGTTCGCCGAGGGGCGAGCCCTCCAAACCGAAGGCAAGGCACGCCCCGGCCCCTTCCGCGGCGAACGTCCGCGTCTCTCCCGGCTCCAGTCGCACCAGTCCGGCGGCGATTTCCCACGGAACCGCCGGGCGGATGGGGATGTGGAGCGTCTGGGCGTGCTTCTCGCCCAAGCCTTCCGCGGCGAACGCGAGGAACCACTCGCCCGGCACGGAAGGCGCCGTCACGGTCGCGACGATGTTCGTGGCCCCCTTCCCGGCCAGCGTGCAGGCGCCCGACACCGCGCCGATACGGTAGGTTATCCGGCCCGCTTCCGTTGTCGTATTGTGGAGGGGCAGCGTCACCTGGAAGCGATCCCCGGGCGCGGCAAAGCGGGGCGCATCCGGCTGCATGACCAGTTTCGGCGCGACTTTGCACTGTGTTTTGGCCGCGCCGGTCGCCGTGGCCGACCAGGCGACCGCCGTCACGCGCACTTCGCCGGCGAATTCCGGCAGCTGGAACGTCGTCCGCCCGGCCCCGTTCGTCAGCGCGATCCGCGCCTTCCAGAGGGCGAGAGGCTTGAACCGCCGCGTGGGCACGGGGCTCACCCGGCTCAGCATTTCCGCCCCGAACCCGCCGCCGGTCTTCGCACCCGCGTGCCGGATTTCGCCGGCGACCGGCAGGACTTTATCGAACAAATCGTAGAGCGGCAGCTCCGTTTCGCGCAGTTTCCCGAACCACCCGGCCGGATCCGGCGTCTTCCCGTCCGTCAGAAGGTTGATGCCCTCGTCCACGAGCGCAACCGACGCGACCAGCCCCGTCGCCGAAGCGGATGCGGCCGAGACGTCCACCACGACCTGGCTTTCGCCCGATGGCGCCATACGGACGGACGCCGCCACCCGGACCGGCAGCTCGTCTTCCGCCGGCCGCACGGAGAGCGCCACCTTGCCGTGGGCGCGCGCCGCCAAATGCCGCGCGTTCGCCTCCACGCTCTGCACCACCGAAAGCGCGACATGCACGTTCGGCGCCCAGGCGGTTTCCGTCCGCGGCAGAACGACTTCGCTTGTCGCGTTCGTGAGTTCCAGAACCTCGACATGGAGCACTTTCTCGCGCTGGACCGTCAGGAATCCCCACCCCGCAAAGGGTGCGCGGACCGTCAGGCGCGGCACGTCTCCCGGACGGTAGTACGGCTTGTCCGGCGTGAGCGTCACCTCGGTCGGACGTCCCAGCGGCGTGCGGACGGCCTCATCCCCCCAATCGCTGAGGTAGAAAGCGCGGCTGAAGGAGACGTTCGTCTCCCGGTCGGCTATCGTCAGCGTATAGTCGGCGCAATCCACGATCGGAAGCGCCAAATCCGCCGCGCCCTGTGCATCCGTCTTGAAAGGAAATTCCGCGACTTTTGTCGCCACGCGCGTCGATTCCCATTCCCCCGTGCCGGACGCGTTCACCTTGTAGGTGTTCACCGTATCCACGCGGCGGATGCAGGCGGAAAGCTCGCGCACCCCCGAAAGCGGCTTCCCGTCCGGCCGGACGCAAACGACGGGGATCCGCGGCTGTCCCGCCACGGGCTTCTTCAGCCAGGACGGAAGCGCCGCGCCTATATAATAAGGATAATAGTGGAAAAGTTTCGACGCGCGCGCCGTCGCCGGGCGTCCACCATCCTCGAAAACGGTTCCCTGCACCGTCACGCGCACGCAGGCCTTGGGGAGACCCAAAGACGCCCAAAACGGCGCCCGGAAATCGTGCTGACCCTCTTCGTCGAGGACGGACGCCCCCAAGCGGCGGAAACTCGGCTTGAGCCCCCGGTTCTCGTCCCCGAACGCGTACGCCTTCCAAGCCGCCGGCGCGAACGGGGCGTCTTCGAAAACGAGGGCGCCTTCCGTCTTCAAACGCCGCGCCGGACCGCCGAACAGGTGCTCGGCGGCAACGGTAAAGGCGAAATTCGTCAGCTCCGCACCCTCCGGCAGGGTGGTCCGGACCCGGATCTGCGGCGGGGCGAACTCCTCCACCTTGACCGTCTGTGCGCCCAGCTCGCGTCCGTCCTTTCCCGGCGTGCGCACGACAATCCGCCACTGTCCGCTCGGCTGGTCGGCGGGAACCGTGAACTTGTCGCACGCAAGCGCCCCCTGCGCGTCCGGCAGGCACGTTTTCGTCGCAAAAAGGCGGCCTTCCGGACTCATGAGCGCGAATTCGACCGGGAACGGACGCGGCGCCCGGCGCTGTCCGTTGCGGAGCAGGGCCTGCGCGAAGATCGGCTCGTCATGCCGGTAAATGCCGCGCTCCGTCCACACGAACGCGGCACATTCCGTAGGCGCGAGATAGTCCGGGAGCGTGCCCTTCTCCGTCGATTCGTCCACCTTCATCGAGTCGCGGAGCGCCAGGAACGCACGATCCGACCCGTCCTTTTCGGAAACGACGACCGCGAACGGTTCGCCTTTCGCCGAAAGCGGCAAATCGCACCGCCCCCGCGCGTCCGTCACCCCCTCGGCGAGCCGGACGTTGGCGGAGGAGTAGACCGCGACGACCGCCCCCGGACGCGGACGGCCCGTCGTCAGCGAAGTCGCCCACACATGAAGCACGTCCTTCCCCCGCCGCACACTCAGACCGAAGTCCGTCACGCAGACGAGCCGATAGGCTGTCGCGCATTCCTTCTCCCAACTGTATTCATAGGAACGGTCGACATTGAGGAGAGACGTCAGATAAATGCCGCGCGCCGGACCTCCGTCCCGGATGGAGACGGGGAGCAAGGTCCGTCGGAGCGTGTTGGGGGCACCCCCGCACGCGTTCGTCTGGACGGACGCCTCCCCGGCCAATTGCGCCGTTGCGCCCTTGTCCATCGAGAGATGCATCCTGTACACCCCTTCCTCGCGCGCCAGCAATTGCACCACGTTCGCCGGCTCCACGCGGCAGATGGACGTTTGCAGGTTCGTCACGTTCAGCGTCTCGACCACCAGCGCATGCGAACCGACGGACGGCAAATACCGCCCCTGCGCGGCGTACTTCGCATACGGTTCGGCGTCCGGACGCCGGAATGTGAAGGTGAAATCCTCCAAAAGCGCGCCTTTTGCGGACCCCGCCTTGGCGGGGAGCCCCTTGCGGATACGCAGGACGACGTTCGTCCGGTAGGCGAAATCGCCGCTGATCTGCACGCCGGGGACTTCGCCGCGCAAGAGCGAAATCCCGATCGCGCCCTGGATCAGAGGTTCCACCGTCACGTAATCCCGCATGACCGTCCCGTCGGGGTGGTCCGAAAACCGGACCAAAAGCGCACCACTCGGTTGCGCTTTCACGCTCCGCACGGTCAGATTTGCCGTTTCCGGCTCCGCGGCGGACAGCCAGGGGGAGGTTGCGCACCGTTGTTCGCGCGCTATCTCGCGGCACACGGCCGCGTCCGCTTTCAGTTGATCCGGCGACAGTCCGGAAAGGACGCGGCACCCGTAGGTTGCGTCAAATTGTCGCACTTTTTGGTAAATCCACACCGTGGAGGCGACCGACCCCGCCGTCACAATCCCCAATACGGCGCCTGCCGCGCCCACCCAAATCTTCCGCTTCATCTCTTTTCGCGCTCGCTTTCGTTTTTGTTTTGCTCTACCTCTATTTCAGACAACCGCCGCATATTGTACCGCACTTCGGAATCAAAGTCAAACCCTTTCTCGCAAGTCGCGCAACTTTCCGGGGCAGGCCCGGTTTACCCCCGCCCCCGCCGAAACGAGCCTTCCCTTGCCCCGTCGCGCCGGAACGGCGATGCCGTCGCGCC
>DJRS01000038.1:0-4224 GCA_002440145.1 Verrucomicrobia bacterium UBA6354 | reverse complement strand
TTGCGCCGGAACGGCGATGCCGTCGCGCCGGAACGCCTATGCCGTTGCGCCGGAACAGGCTCACGGAGCAAGAATCGCGCCTCCTCCATGCTGGCTCCAACAGGGGACGCCGGGATTGACGCGGTACGCGAAATAGTGTATACTAGACGGCAGACAATAGGAGAAAAGGAGTCCTCTATGAAATATGTTTGCAAAGTTTGCGGTTACGTCTACGATCCCGCCGAGCATGACGGTGTCGCGTTTGCCGACCTGCCGGCGGACTGGGTATGCCCGATTTGCGGCGTCGGGAAAGACGAATTCGAGCCCCAGAACTGATATTTGGCCCTTTTTTTCGCCTGTTTTGCCTTGAAAGAGGTGTTTTTTCGCAAAAGGCACTTGCGGAGAGGGGTCGTTTTATGATAAAATATCAGACCAATATTTCATTTCAGTTGAAAGGAACAGACTATCATGAAGATGACATGGCAACCGTCGAAGATCAAACGGAAACGGAAAATCGGGTATCGCGCACGTAAAGCGACGAAAGGCGGACGCAAGGTTCTCGCGGCGCGCCGCGCGAAGGGTCGCAAGCGTTTGACCCAGGTCTGAGGACGCACATGTCCACGCGCCTGCCCGGACCGAAGTACAAATGCGTCTTCGACCGGGGATGCTCCCGCCGGGGGCGTCTGCTGGTGGCGTGGTCGCTGGGAACAGGCAACGCCGACCGTTTGGCCGGCGTTGTCGTTTCCAAACGAACGTTCCACGATGCGGTAGACCGCAATCGCGCCAAACGTCTCATGCGTGAAGCCTATCGGCTGTTTGTCAAGGCGGACGAAGCGCCGAAAGGCGTCCTTTGGGTGTTCATCGCCCGCGCGGCGATTCGGGGAAAGACCTGTGCGGACGTCTTGGCGGAAATGAGGCGGTTATGCGCACGCTTTTGATACTGGCCGTCCGCGGATATCAAGTTGTTTTGAGCCCTTTTCTGGGCGGATACTGCCGTTTCGAGCCCAGTTGTTCGCATTATATGATAGACGCGTTGCGGATACACGGCGCCGCCAAAGGTGTTCTGTTGGGGCTGTGGCGCCTTTTGCGATGCCATCCTTTTGGCGCGCAAGGCTATGACCCCGTGCCGCCACCCGGCCGGTGGCGGAATGATTTTACGAAAGAACCGGTTAAATGAACAAGTCAGAAAAACTAATTTGTCTTGTACTCGGCCTTGTTTTGGCCGTCTACATCTTCTCCAGCATGCGCGACGCGAAGAAAGCGCGCGAATCCGCCGCGGAACAGGTTGCCGCCGCGCAAACCGCCGCGCCCGTGACGCTCCCGGCCCGCCCGGCGGAAGCGAAACCGGTCGAAACCGCGCCGAAAGCGTCCGTTTCCGTGCCGAACGTCCCCGAGAAGACGGTCGTCCTCGAGAACGGCGAGCTCAAGCTCGTCCTTTCCTCCTGGGGCGCGGTCGTCAAGAACGCCACGCTGAAGGAGTATGCCCGCAAGCGGGGGTCGGTCTCGGAATCGAACCCGGCGCTCGTTTTCGACTACAGCTCCGCCCCGCTAGGGACGCTCGAGGGCGTCGCCGGACTTGCCGCGAACGCGGCGTACGAGGTCCGCACGCTGACCTCCAACGCGGTGGTGTTCGTGAACGCCGCGGCGACGCGCACCTACACGCTCCAGCCGGGCTACCGGGTGGAACTCGAGGAAACGTTCCGCACCGCCCCGGCGGGCCGCACCACGCTGTCGCTCGGGTCCATGGCGATGGGCGCGAGCAAGAACGATTTGCTTTCCGTCGACAGCTGGGCGATGGACGCCAAGGGCGGGGCGGTCGTGCACCATGACGACGACGATTCTCCGCTGAAAAGCTACCTGGTGGGCAGCTCGCTCGGGTGCAGCGGGGGCGGAAACGCCGCGGGACTTCCCCTGGCGACGCGCCTGGACTACCCGGGCGCCCAGAAGTGGATTGCCCTCAAAGACCGCTTTTTCGTGACGGCGCTCGTCGAATCCAGTGCGGTCAACGCCGGTTTCGAGGCCCGTATCACGCGTGACGGGCAGGCGGCGACCTACCGTCCCGAACGCCTCGCCGCCGCGGCGGTCTACGAAAACGCCCCCGCCGTGCGCACCTCCACGTTCTATGTCGGACCCAAGAAGCAGGCGCTTTTGTGGGAGATGGGGATGAAGGACGTCATGGAATTCGGCATGTGGCGCTGGGTTTGCTACCCGCTCGTGTGGGTATTGAACGTGTTCAACGACTGGATCCCGAGCTACGGCGTGGCGATCATCCTGTTGACGATCCTCGTGCGCCTCCTTTTCTGGCCGCTCACGCACAAATCGACGGTGGGCATGAAGAAAATGCAGGAAATCCAGCCGCTGATGAAGGAATTGCAGGCGAAATACAAGGACAACCCCAAGCGCCTGCAGCAGGAGACCTGGCAGCTCTACAAGGACCGCAAGGTCAACCCGATGAGCTCGTGCCTGCCCATGCTCGTGCAGATTCCGGTCTTCATCGCCCTTTTCAACGTCCTGCGCGCGGCGGTCGAGCTGCGGTACGCCGGATTTTTGTGGATTCCCGACCTTTCCGAGCCTGAAGGACTCTTCGCTTCCTGGTTCCCGTTCGGCGGACTCAACATCCTGCCGATTCTGATGGCCGCCACGATGGCGCTCCAAAGCGCCCTCACCCCGTCCACGGGCGACAAGAGCCAGCAGCGCATGATGATGGTCGTCATGCCGGTCATGATGCTCGTCATGTTCTACTCGTTCCCGTCCGCCCTTTCGCTGTACTGGACGGTTTCGCAGGTCCTGAGCATCGTGCAGATGTGGCTGATTCGCCGCGCATCGGCGAAAAACGCCGCGGCCGCCCCGGCCGTCGAGGTGATCGACCCGCCCCAAACGCGGCAGATGCGCCGGCACGGGCAGGCGGACTGACCGCCGTCCGCCGCCTATATTAAGGAAGGAGAGCGATTCCCATGACAGGTGCACGGCGAAGCTGGTATGTCGCGAGCGCGGCGCTCTTGGGCATCATCGTCTTCGGAATCATCCTCCTCTATCAGACGGCGAACTTTCGCGCCACGGTCGAACACCTTGTGGAGGAGGACATCCGCGAAAAGACGGAAAGCGCCGCCCATATCCTGGGGCCTCTCATCGAACGGGGCGCGAAAGACAAGATCGCCGCCTGGTGCCAAACCCAGCGCAAGCGCGGCATTCGCGTCACGGTCGTGGACAAAAAGGGCGCAGTTCTGGTGGACACGGACAACGTGACCGGCAACCACGGCGACCGGGAGGAAATCCAGCAGGCCTGGACGAGCGAGGGGGGTGTCGTCGTCCGCCGGTCGGCGACGCTGGGGTCCTACTGGCTCTATTGCGCCTGGCGGGTGGGCGACCATGTCGTGCGCCTGGCCGTGCCCTACAACGAAGTCTCCCGCCCCGTGCAGCTGGCGCGGAACGGACTTGTCGCGGCGGCCGTCATCGGCGCCTGCGCCGTCGTCCTGGTCTTCTTCCTGACGCGGCGTTTGGCCACGCGGGTCGAACTGCAGGACGTCCAGCTCGCCGCCGCGCGCGCCAACGAAGTCTTCCGCCGCGACTTCACCTCCAACGTGTCCCATGAACTGCGCACGCCCTTGACCGCCATCCTCGGGGCGGTGGAGATGATGGAAGACTCCGGGTCGCTCGCCCCGGAAGACCGCGCCGAACTGCAGCGGATCGTCCGCACACAGGCTTCGCGGCTCAACGCGCTCGCGAAAGACGTCCTCTCCCTCGCCCGCATCGAATGCGAACAGGCGGAAGACAAATCCCGCGATTTCACCGATCTTTTCGTACCCGACATCCTGAAGAACGTCCAGACGCTCGAGGCGCCGCGCGCGGAAGAAAAAGGCGTCCGTCTCGCCGCAGCCTGCCCGGAGCCTCTCCATATCCGCGGCGATGCCGACCTGATCGAGCAGGCGCTCGTCAACCTGATCGAGAACGCGCTGCGCTACTCGGGCTCGGACAGAATCGACGTGTCCGCGCGGAAAGCGGACGGTTCGCTCGTCCTTTCCGTCACGGACTACGGAATCGGCATACCCGCCCGGCACCTGCCGCACATTTTCGAGCGTTTCTACCGCGTGGACAAGGCGCGCAGCCGCCGCGTGGGGGGCACGGGTCTGGGGCTGGCGATCGTGAAGCACATCGCCATCCTGCACGGCGGGACCGTCGGCGTCGAGTCCATCCAGGGCGCGCGAACCATGTTCAAGCTTGTTCTGCCGCTCGCCTCCTCCCGCA
>DJRS01000040.1:5166-11934 GCA_002440145.1 Verrucomicrobia bacterium UBA6354 | reverse complement strand
CCGCATTCGCCCTCGTAGTTGTAACTGGCCAGATGCGGGTAGATTCCGTTTATTTCAATAGAATTTGCACCAACCGCCGCGGTCATCAATGCCGCCCCTAAAGCCAGAAGCGAAACCTTCATATCATTCTTTCCTTTCAGTATTCTCCCATTCATGGGACATATAGTGTATCATATTTTGGCTGTGAGGTAAACACTGAAATCCCTGTCGGAGTCTCCCCGGAATTTTCAACTTGCCGCGGGCGGACCCGGGAATGGCGCGCATGGCGCGCTTCTCGCCGTGAAGCGTCGTTTTCTCCGAGCGCACCCGAAGGGAGTACGAGGGTCGGAGCGGAAGAGCCGTCCGTCTCGACCCTTTGCCCCGTCCACGGGGACGGAAACAAAACACTGCGGAGATTTGTCTCTGCCCCGGCGGGAATCCGGACCAAACCACCCCTCCCGTCTCCATAAGGCGTCCGCGTCCTTTCTGCGCGCGCGGCGGTTCCGGCGCAAGGGGGTTGGGGCTTCTGCCTGCTGCACGATTGGCATCTCGGGCAGAGGAACACGGCGAACGGTCGTTTGACGGACCGCCGCGCGGTCTGAGACGCCTATTGCAGTTGCTAAATCGCCCAAATCCCTGTTTCTGCCGGGGAATCTGCACACTTTCTGTCAAAACTCTGGGGAGACTCCACTGAAATCCGCCGTGCGGCTTCAAAAGTCAGATCCATTGGCGGAGCCGGCCCTCATCCTAGATTGCCGGCTCGGGTTGACAAGCGCGAGAATCAACGGTTAGGCGACTCCCGTCTGGACCCTGAACGGATTCCGGCGCGAGTTCCAGCCAGACGCGCAAGAGTTCGCTGACGCTCCAGGCCTGGGCCGTACAGCCTTTTTGCGCGTGGGGCGCGTCGCCGTCCGCGATTTCGCTCATATGGCAGAGGCAACCGGCGTTCAGATTCTCGACGGCGGACGCCAGAATCTGCCGCGCCTGGTCGCGCGTTGCCAGACCTGTCGCCACCAAAGCTTCCGCATAGAGCGGGAACGGCCACGCCCAGACCGTGCCGTTGTGGTAGGCTGGCTTCCGTTGGGTATCCTCGTCGCCGGCGTAGATTCCCTTGTAGAGCGGGTTCTCCGCATTCAGCGAACGCACGCCGCCGGGAACCAGAAGCTCCTCCGCCTGGCGGACGATGGCGGGATCTTTCACGATGCCCAGCGTCACCAGGAACAGGATGTTCGGCCGCACGGTATCCTCGGGCACGGCTTGCGCGGCGCTTTCTCCATGCGGCGCGGCCAGGCAATCCCAGCTTCCGCCTTCCGGCCGCAGGAAGTACTTCCGGATGGAGGCGCGGACTTTTTCCGCCAGGGCCGTCTCGCCGACAAACTCCAGAGCGGAAACCCACAAAGCCTGAATCTCCACCGGATACCCCGTGCGCGGCGTGCAGGCGGGATAGTTGGTGTCCATCCACGTGAAGTGCGAGGGGCTCCAGACGAGGCCGCTTTCCGCGTCCATGCGGATGCCGTTGTCCGTCCCGGTCATGTAGTGCGCGACGATGTCGCGGCAGGTCTTGCGGAGGATGGTCAGGTCGGAGGCGACGCCGCCGGCGCCCTTCTCCGCCAATTCGCGCACGCAGCGGATGAAGAAGAGCTGGGCGTCGCTCGTGTCGCGATTGCCGGCCGTCTGTCCGTAAATGATGTTCGGGAGCGTGCCGCCTTCCTCGAACGCGGCGAAAGCGCGCAGAATGGCGACGGAATCGGCGATCATGCCGGCGGCGATCATGCCGCGCATGAAGATAAAGGTGTCGCGTCCCCAGTCCAGGAACCACGGATAGCCCGCTATGACCGTCTTGAGATCGTCGCGCTTGACGATGAAAAGACCGAGGGCGCGCCGCAGCGCCGGCTCGAACGGCAACACCCCCGCCGGCTCATAGGACGCCTCCCCCCAACGCAAAGGCGCCGCGCCGCGCACGGGCCCGATGCCCGACACCTCGCCCACAAGCTCCATCCCGTCGCCGGACGCCAGATCGGCCGATATCCAGCCCGGGCTGAAGAGGTCGCCCGAACCGTCCTGTCCGCGCGCTGCCTCTTCCGCATGGGAGACATTGTACGTCCACTGCGGCTCGTGGTGGTAGACGCCGCCCTTGACGGAAAACGCGAATGTCGCCTCGTAGGGATGGAACTCCACGCCGTCTTCCTTGACCGTGCAGGATGAAGGGAAGAGCGTTTCCGCCCCCTGGTAGGCTTTCGTCGTCGCATGGAAGCTGCGCCACTCGACATCCGGGCGGAACACGAGCCGCACGCTGCCTTTGACGTCGTCCGTGCGCACGGAAACCTGCCGCGCCACTTTCAGACGCGCGGCGTTGAAACCTTGCGCGAGCGCCACCTCGAAGGACAGCGAAACCGTCCTGCCCATGCCGCACGGCACGCAGAACAGCCACCGCGCCGAACGTCCGGCGGGGTCCGCATCGAAACGCACAAGACACCGCGCGTCCACTTCGCGCACATACCCCTCGCGCTGCACCCAGCACCGCGTGCGCGTCCAGACGTTGAGCCGGTCGGACGGACAGTTTGCGTCCGGATTCGCCGCGAGAAAAGCGTCGTACTGGCTCGCGATCCCGCCCCACCCCGTCCGGATCTGCGCCGCGGCGCCCGCCCCGTTCGAGAGAACCGTGCGCATGAAGGGCGCCCGGCGCACCTCGGCGCCCGACAAAGCCGTCTGCACGCGCGCCGCGTCCGCCGGGGGCGGAATCGCCAGCCTGGACGACACATGTTTCGCGCCGTCCGGTCCGTACACGCTCAGCTTCAGCGCCAAAACACGGCACCCCGTGCCGTCCCCCTCGTAATCCGGAACGGGAAACGACGCGGCGAAGCCCTCCCCCGCCGGAGCGGGTTGCGAACGGAAGGCGCGCAAGGTCTTGCCCGTCCGCGGATCGACCAGCGCGCCGCGGAACGCCGCGGGCGCGGAGACTTCCAGCATGCTCCCCGAAACCGCCACCGTTTCGCGCCGCGTATCGCGCGGATAACGCCAGTGGAACGCCGCCTCCCGCTCCAGGGCGGGAGGGGCGGTCCGGACGGCCGGCGGCCGCGCGATGTCCCGCAGGAACAGGACCTCCCCCGGCGCGAGACGGACGGCGCGCGTCGCGTCCACGCGGCGGCCGGTCAGCCTGTCTTCCGCCCGGGTCGCCCGGAAACGGGCGCGGTCCCAGTCCACGGACGCACCCTTCTCGCAGTCCAGGTTGGCGAGGACAAGGCAGTCGTTGCCGCGCGCGACGGCCAGCGTATTGCCCCCGCCGCGCGTGACGACTTCCAGCCGGACCGCCCCCGTGAAGGACGGGTCGGAAGCCAAAAGCGCATTCAAGCGCGCGACAAGCTCCACCATATTGTCGGCGGCGCCCCAGTTCAGATCGTTCTTGCGGTGGACGTCTATCTTCTCCGTGCAATACCATTCCACGCCGTTGGCGATTCCCCACGCGCCCTGCGCGCTCAGAAGCGCCGCCAGCTGCACGCGCAAACGCGCATACGTCTTCCCTTTCTTCGCAAGGCGGTCGTTGTCGTGCGTCTCGGCGAAATGGACAAGCGTGCCGAACGTCTCGCTGCGCGAGAACGCGCCCGGCAGGTAGGCTTCGAACTGGCGGCGATCGTAGGTCTGGAAGAGTTCCGAATACGCCCAGTCGAGCCCGCTTTCCGCCAACAGGCGGTCCGTGACCGCCAGATCGCCGCCGAGCCCCTCCAGCATGAACACGGTATCGGGATATTCCTCGCGGACGCGCGCGACGATGTACGACCAGGTCTCGACGGGAATCATGTACCCGGCGTCGCACCGGAAGCCGTCCACGCCGAGCCGGCACCAGAAGAGGAAGACGTCCGCCATGTAGGCGCGCAGCTCCGCGTGCGAATAGTCGAGCTCCACGAGATCCGCCCAGACAACCCCCCAGGCGCCGGGCGAGACGAACGTGCCGTCCGCCTTGCGGTCGAACCATTCGGGATGGTGCGTCTGCAGCGTCGAGGCCCAGCCCGTATGGTTCGCCGGCAAATCGACGAAGAAGAGCCCGTCCCGCGCATGGACGGCGTCTATAAGCTCCCGGAACTGCCCCAGGGGTGTCGTGCGCACGTCGAACTCCGCCATCGCGCCGTCCACGCTCAGGAAGTCCAGCGCGGCGAAGGGGCTGCCATACTCCCCCATCACCGCGTAGGTCGTCGGGACCGGGAACGGCGGAAGCGTCTGGATGCAGCGGAACCCCATCTTGTCCATGATGAGCGGCAAACGCCGCGCCACTTCCCGGAAGGAGCCGAACTGCCGCGGAAAGACCGTGTAGATGGTGTTGTCCGCGCGCGTCGTTTCGCTCTCGACCTTGACATGGATATTCTCGCCCTCGGGCCATTCGGGCACGTCGCACCCCTCCGGGAAGAAACACGCCTTGCCGCTGAAGATGCCGACTTCCTCGAGCGGGATCGACGCGGAGAAACGTCCGGGCGCCGTCTCGGCCAGGGGAATGTCCGTCCAGGCGCGCGCGAGCGGCAATTCGCCGCGCTCGGTCTCGGCGATGATCTCCCGGCGGCGGACGCCGGCGTGTCCGATATTCGTGCGGAACGCCGCCCGTCCCTTCCGCGGCGGTTCCACCGTCAAGGAAACATCCAGCATATCGCCGCGCCACTTCAACAGAAATGCGCGCGGACTCGGTGTCTGAAGCATCTTCATGGAAACAAGTATATCATGAACAGCCGTTCGTTGGCAACTCTTTTTTTGGCGGGAAGGCAAGGAACGCGAACCGGCTTCCGATTCGTCCGCTTCGCGGCCGGGAGCGTGGTTTGCAGGCGGATTCCCGGGACGGTCCCCGTCAGACGCGCGGAACCAGGATGTCGTTTTTGAGCAGGAACGCGGGGTCGTAGGAGAGTTTCGCATGTCGCAAGCCCTCGGAACCCAGATCCTGCTCGCGGTTGATGTACCGCGCCCGGCCGGAAAGCCGCTTCGCCATCTCGTGGTTCGCGAATTGCGCCGCGCCCTTCACGCCGAAGCGGCTCTTCTCGAACGACTCGGTGAAGACTTCGGCGTTGACGCGGTCGTAGACGCAGAAAGCCGCGAGGCCTTCCTCCGTGTAAACCGCGACGCCCTCGCAGCCCAGCGCGGCAAAACCGTCCCGCAGATGGCCGAGCGCGTCCGCCTCGCGGACGAGCGCTTCCGTGCCGGGATTCTCCTGCCGGGCGCGCCATTCCGCCGCGAGCGCCAGGCAATCCTCCAGGACAGGGCCGTCCGCCACGTCCTTCACGACGGGTTCCGGATGCGCCCTGAGGAATTGTTTGATGAGATTGCGCTTTTTGCGGAGCTTCTCGCCCGTCAGATCGCGCAGCGCCGCCGTCTCGTAGACGTATTCCGCCGCGGCATCGTCCTCCAGCCGCGGGACGAAGAATTCCGCCGTCTGCGGGTGCGCGTCGAGATAGGCCGGACGCACCTGCCAGATCTTGCCGCCATACCCCGCCGCGCGCAATGCCGCGGACGCTTCCGCCAATTCCGACGGGCCGGGCGTGCGGGCGTCCGCGCCGAAATCGGCGAAAAGGAGCATGTCCTCCTTGCGCAGATGGAAGTAGAGGTGGCCGTTGCACTCCTGCCAAACCGTCTCGGACGTATAGCCCCAAACGTACAGATTCAACGGCGAAAGTTCGCATGTCATATGCTCCGCCCCGGCCAGACGCGTACGCAAATACGCGACATCCGGGCACGAAAGACGTTTGAACGAGTGGATATCGAACATGTGATTCCTTTAATCCTTATATTATGGAGCGAATTGGACGGCCGGCCGGACCGGACGGCCCGCGCACCCGGGCGATGCCGCGCTAAACCAAGCGATAAGGCACATACCCCTCCAGGGCCGGCAGACCCAGATGCGCATAGAACGCCGCGGTCCCCGGTGCACCGACGAGAATGCACCAGCCGTACCCCTCCGCCTTCAGGGCCTCCGCGAGGCGCCGCACCAGCTGGGCGCCGATTCCGCAGCGGCGCCGCCCGGGCAGGACGACGAGGTCGAGCAGGTACGCATCGCTTACGCCATCCGCGAGCGCGCGCATGGACCCGACGAGCCGTCCGTCTTCCCATGCACAGGCGAATTGCCGCGAACCGGACGCCAGCCGGTCGAGAAACGCCGCGTCTTCACCCGGTTCGAGCCACCCCGCCGCTTCATAGAGCGGCAGAAGTTCCGCGCCCGTCGGCCGGCGGTCAAGCGTATAGCAAACGGACATGCTCCTCCAATCGGCTGCTTCCACAGACCGCCGCGGAACCGCCCGGACGCATGGGAATCCCGCATCCTTGCCGCGACTGCAACCGGCAAGAGCCCGCCGCGCCCAGGTTGGAACAGGGCGGTCCGCCGGCTGTCAAATCGTATTTCTTCATTCTGCTCTCCTCATTCATGCACGCCTTCTCTCGACTATTGTCCATTGAGATCGCGCATCCATCTCAAGCGCTAAGAGTATACCAAATTTGCCTTGCCAAAGCAAAGCTCCCTCCCGACCCCCGTCGACGCCCCCGTCCCGGGCGTGGCGGAGAGGCAAAACGGGAGTTGTCGTCCGGGTCGCCCCCGGTTTTTAGGAGATATCTGCCTGTTTTATGACGGTTTTCACCCTTATCGGGCGGGCGGCAGGGGACTGCCGCCCCTGCCTTTGGAGAGGAAGAATGATATTTGCCTTGCCCGCAGGGTGGCGGCCGGGGCATGCGAAGCCGTCAGGCGAAGCGTTGTCGTAGCCTTTTGTCGCCCGTCGGCGTTTGCTTTTTGTGCGAGCGGTCTTCCGGGTCGCGCCGGAACGG
>DJRS01000040.1:0-5071 GCA_002440145.1 Verrucomicrobia bacterium UBA6354 | reverse complement strand
CGTTGCGCCGGAACGGGGTGGCCGTTGCGCCGGAACGGCCACCCCGTTTTACTGGAACTTCCGCTTTCGCGGCCATTCTTTCTCCTTTTGGGCTATAGCTTTCCGCCCATCGGAACGACCTGTCTCGGGTGTCTCATCCTTTTGTACGCTTTTCGCGGGGGCCGGCAGGTCGCACGGTGCTTGATTTTCATCCGAAAAAAGTCTATAATATCGGAATGAAAATGATGAGCTGCTCTTTTGCATGCACGCAGGCAAACACCGTCCCCCAAAACGGCGTCGGGCAAGCAGCCTCCTGGACTGGAATCCAAATGCCGGAATCCCGTCCGGCGGCGATTTTCCCCGGAAACAAGCGGAGGTTGCCGTGAAAGTACTGTGGTGGGGACGTTTCGACGAGAACTACTCGCGCAACCGCGTGTACATCGCGCTCTTCAAGGAGCTCGGCTGGGAAGTCGAATTCTTCAAGGTCAAGGTCTGGCCGCGCCTGGGCGACGCCGAAGCCTTTCTGCGCGGACTCCGCTCCCGCCCGGATCTCGTGTGGGTTCCCGTCGCGCGCCAGCGGGACATCGCCGCGGCCTGCCGCTGGGCGCACCGCCGCGGCATCCGCGTCGTTTTCGACCCCATGATCTCCGCCTGGGACAAGAAAGTCCTGGAGCAGAAAAAGTGGCGCGCGGAGGAACCCCGTGCGCGGCGCTTGCTGGCCTGGGAGCAGAGGATCATGGCGATGCCCGACCTCGTCACCTGGGATACGAGCTGCCATGTCGACTTCTGCGCGGACGTCCTGCACGTGCCGCGCGCCAGATTGCGGACGCTTTTCACCGGAACGGACGAGCGCGTCTTCAAGCCCCGGCCGGACGTCCTCCCGCCGGAAGACGGGCGTTTCCACGTGCTTTACCATGGCGCGTATCTTCCGCTCCACGGGACGGAAGTCATCGTGGAGGCGGCGCGGCGGACGCAAAACCTGCCGATCCAGTGGGATTTCCTCGGCTGGGGCGCCTACAAGGCGTCCACGGAAGCGAAAGCGGCGGGGCTGGAGAACGTGCGTTTTCTGGACAAAGTCCCCTACGTGGACGTGCCGCGCGTGATCTGCGCGCACGACATCGTGCTGGGCGTCTTCGGCACGACCCCCAAGGCGGCGCGCGTCATCGGCAACAAGGTCTACGAATGCATGGCGTGCGGACGGCCGACCATAAACGAATTCTGTCCGGGCTACCCGCCCGGCGCGAGAGACTGCGCCGCGATAAAGTTCATCCCCCCCGGCGACCCCGGCGCGCTCGTCGCGGCGGTCGAAGCCTATCGGGAGGGGTGGTCCGGGAAACGAGAGAACTGCTTCCGGGCGGCGCGGCGTTTCTTCGAGCGGGAGCTGTCCATGCCCGTCGTCAAACGCCAGCTCGAAGGCGTCTTGCGGGACGTTTTGGCCTAGCGCGGCGCATTATGGCGGATATTTCCGGAGAGGGCCTGCCGCCCGAAGGTGTCGCACCACCCCCACCGCCCCCGGTGGCGGACGTCACCCCGGCGGACCTGGCTCTCATGGAGAAGGCGAAGACTTACGAGAAGAAACTTCTGAACTTTTTCTGGCGCCTTGGCGTTTCCTATCATGAAAGCGAAGATTATGTCCAGGAAACCTACATCCGTCTGTGGAACTACCGCCGCGTCTACCAGGAGACGGCCAAGCTGTCCACATTCCTGTTCCTCATGGCGCGGCAAGTGCGCATCGACGCCCTCCGCCGGAAGATCCGCCGCGAAAAGCGCGAGAAGATCTACGAAGGGCTGCGCGAGCCCGGCCACACGACCGCGCCTTGCACGCGCGAAGACGTGCGTTGGGCGGTGGCGCAGCTTTCGGAACCGCTCCGTGACGTCGTCGAACTGGGCGTCTTTCAGGATCTGCCCTACGCCGAAGTCTCGAAAATCCTCGGCATTCCCGAGGGAACCGTCAAATCGCGCATGTTCAACGCGCTCCGAAAACTGAAGGAAATCATCCATGAATAAGGATCTGCAAGCCACTTTGAAGGAACTTGGGCCGGATTTCCGCCGGCTCGTCCGGGAGATGAAAGCGCCCTTCGAGGACAGGACGGCTCCACGTTCCGGGTCCGGCTGGAAGGTCGGCTATCTCGCCGCGGCCGTTTTGGCGATCGTCTTCGGGATGACGGTCTGGTTCCGTTCCGCGCCGGCGCCGCATGCCGCCCCTCGCATCTACACGATCGCCTATGCCGCGACGCCGGACGCCCTGCGGACGATCGTCGCCTCCCAACGGGCGGACGGCAGCTGGGAGAACGACTTCCTGACGCGCCAAAACGCCGCGGTCCTCCAAAACGCCACAATCCCCGACCAGCGCATCGCCTATTTGAAGGCGGTACGCTACCTGCGCCGAAAGGGTCTCGCCCCGTTTACGGAATCCGAGCTTTCAACCAATCGCGGGCTGGACGTCCCGGCCACAAACTGAAAGAAAGGCTATAAGACCCGCGTTTTCAGGAAAGAAACGACCTCGTCCACGAAACTTTCGGGGGTCGAGGCCCCGGCGGTCACGCCCAAACGGGCGATATCGCCGAAATCGATTCTCCGGACTTCTTCCATCGTTCCCGCCCGGAAAGCGCGGCATTTCGCCACTTCGGCGAGACGCCGGGTGTTGGAAGAGTTCCGGCTGCCCAGGACAAGAATCGCATCGCCCGAAAACCGCTTGACCGCATCCTGCCGCTCTTTCGTGGCGCGGCAGACGTCCGCCGCCGTTTCGACGTCGCGTTCCCGGCGCAATTTCGCGAGAATCGCCGCCACATCGTCCGCGTTCAGCGTCGTCTGGCTCACGACGCCGATGCGTTTTGCCGCCGGAAGTTCGGGATAGACGGTCGCGGACGGGACTTCGCCCAATATGCCGCGCACCTCGTCGTGACGCGCGTCGCCCAAAATGACGACCGGAATGCCGCGCGCAGCGAATGCGCACGCCTCCCGGTGGACGCGCGCCACAAAGGGGCAGGTCGCGTCCACGATCTTCAGCTTCCGCGCGGCGGCTTCGGCCCGGACCTGCGGCGAGACGCCATGCGCCGAAAAGAGCAGTGTCGCCCCTTCGGGCACGTCCCGCACCGCATCCACGAAGATGAAGCCCTGCGCGCGCAGATCCTGCACGACGAGTTCGTTGTGCACGAGCTCGTGCAGGCAGTAGACCGGGCGCTCGCGGATGGACAGCGCCTTGCGGATCGCCCCGGCCACGCCTGCGCAGAATCCGCGCGGCGCCAGCAACTCCCAGGTCATGCCGGAGACGTCTGCCCGCGTTTGGCCTTGTCCCAGAGCGCGTCCATTTCGGCGAGCGTCATGTCCTTCAGGTTCCGCCCTTCGGCTTTGGCGCCCGCCTCGACCGCCCGGAAGCGCCGCGCGAACTTCTCCGTCGTGCCTGCGAGCGCGCTTTCAGCGTCCACTTTCAGATGCCGCGCCAGATTCGTCGCCGAGAAGAGCAAATCCCCCAGCTCTTCCTTGACGCGGTCCGAGTCGCACGGACGGTCCGACGGATGTGCGGCGATTTCCGCCTCGAGTTCGCCGAGCTCCTCCTTTATCTTGGCGAGCGGGCCTTTCGCGTCCTTCCAGTCGAATCCGACGCGCGCGGCTTTCTCCTGCGTGCGCTGCGCCTTGAGGAGAGCCGGCAGCGCCGCCGGCACCCCGTCCAGCGCCGAATGCCGCGCTTCCTTGCGGTGTTCGGACTGCTTGATCTGCTCCCAGTTGCGCAGCACGGTGGCCGTATCCTTCGCGTCCACATTCCCGAAGACGTGCGGATGGCGACGGACGAGCTTGTCGGCTATGGCGTTGGCGACGTCGTCGAAGGAAAAGCGCCCCTCCTGTTCCGCCATGACGGACTGGAACATGACCTGGAGGAGCACGTCGCCGAGTTCCTCGATATGGTTCGCCTTGTCCTCGGGACGGTCCATCGCGGCAAGGAGTTCGTAGCACTCCTCCAGCACGCACGGCTTGAGCGACTCCAGCGTCTGCTCGCGATCCCACGGACAACCCGTCTCCGGATTCCGGAGACGGGTCATTATTTCATGCAACCGTTCGATGCCGGTCATGTCCACAGCCCTTTTCACTCGGCCGAGCGTTTCTTGCGCGGATAGGGCTGGCCGATCTCGTCGAGGAGCTTGCGGAACGACCCCTTGCGCACGTTGAACGGCTTGCCGCCCTTGATGCGGGGGAACTCGCACGCGCGGATTTCGGAATGCTTGTCCTCGTCGGGGCCCACCACGCCGGAGACGCCCTTGAGCGCGCTCTCGACCGCCACGCGACAGCACTTCTGGATGAGTTGCTTGTCCTTGCGGTTCGGCGCCGCGGAGCGGGCGAAGTAGCCCGACTTGAAGACCTGCACCTTTTCCGCCTTCAGGAGCTCGCCGAAGCGCTTGCCCACGTACTGGCCCACGTTCACCTTGTCCAGGCGCGGATGCCCGAACGCGTCCACGGGGACTTCCTCGCCGCGGCGTTTCATCTCCGCGATGATGTCGGCCACGCCCGCACCTTCGGAAACGAAGATGTTGACGCTGTCGTACTTGTCCATGATCTTCATGAGGCGCGCCGCTTCCGCGCGGAAGTTGATGCGGGACTCCGGCACGTAGATCGCGTGCACGTCCTGGCGTTCGCGCGTCAGCATGAACTCCGGCAGGAAGTCCACCTTGTCCAGCATCTTGTGGTAGCACTGCGCCGTCTTGTAGGTCAGCCAGCCGCAGTTGCGCCCCATCACCTCGTGGATCGTCAGCGCGCGCGGATTGGCGCTGTTCTCCTTCACCACGTTCATGAAGAACTTCGCCCCTTCCTCGGCCGCCGTCCAGGCGCCGAGCGACTGGCGGATCGGGTAGACGTCGTTGTCGATCGTCTTCGGCAGACCCACCACGATCAGCGGATAGTTGTTCTGGGCGAGATAGGCCGCCAAATCCGCCGCGGTCGTGTTCGTGTCGTCGCCGCCGATCGTGTGCAGCACGTCCACGCCGTCCTTCACGAGCTGGTCGGCCGCCACCTTCAACGGATCCTCCCCTTCGCGCACGAGTCCGCGCTTGACGCAGTCCTTGACGTTCGTCAGCTTCACGCGGCTGTTGCCGATCGG
>DJRS01000039.1 GCA_002440145.1 Verrucomicrobia bacterium UBA6354 | reverse complement strand
CGTTGCGCCGGAACGGCGATACCGTTGCGCCGGAACGGGGTAGCCGTCTCGCCGATGGAGTAAACTCCGAGGGGCGGCAAAGGCTGCACTAACGTTCTGCCGCTTGCTTCGCGCGCCCGGCCCCAACTTTTGCCGAGAGGGGGTCTATCCTATTCAACCGTGTAGAAAATGCAGAGACTGTAGAATGGGGGATGGGGGTCTATCGATATTGGCCATTGAGATCGGGAGAACGTAGAGATGGGGTTTTAGACAGGATTTACAGGATGGGCGGGATTTGGTGGCGGCGTCCTAATTATCCCACTTGTCCCACCTGTCCTAGTTGTCCCGTTCCTTCTCCTTTTTGCCCCTCGCTCTCCACCCCTCGGAACGACCTGTCCCGGGTGTCTCACGACATGATACACTTTTCGACGCTTTTCGTTTTTCGGCAGAGGATTGTCAGCCGGAACAGATTATGCTATAATTGCGTCTAGATTTTGTGGTATGGGAGTGTTTCGGATGAACGAAATCGAGCCGTGCGGCGGCGCTTTTGAGCATGCTGCGCACGCGTGTGCCCAGAGCGCGGCAGGACGCGTTCTGGCGCGTCCGGTTGCGCCCAGGCACCCCCTCCCCTTATGTGAAATCAACGGCGTGGAGGGCTTCTGCGCGGCGTTTGGCGCGGCTTCTGGCGGGGTCGCGCGACATTGGCGTATGGGGTGCGATTCCAGAACGGACGTGGAATGCGTCATTTGAAATCATGTCAGTTTATTGGGTGCACTGTGCGCGCCGGGAAATCATGTATGAGCAATGAAATGACAACGGGAAGAAATTCAGACTGCACGGTGCTTGTCGCTTCGTGCGACAAGTACGCCGACCTTCTCGGCCCGTTCTCGACCCTTTGGCGAAGGTTTTGGCCGGATTGTCCGTTCGAGACGGTGCTTGTGACGGAGACGGTTCCGTCGGAGAATCTGGCGTTTGATCGCGTTATCGCCTGCGGCAAGGGCAGAAACTGGTGTGCACGACTGGTTGATTCGTTGAAGCAGATCGAAACGCGATATGTCCTTCTCTTGTGTGACGACTATTACCTCGCGGCGGCTGTTGACACAACGCTTGTTTTGAAGCGGCTGGAACAGGCGAACAGATTCGATGCCGTCAACCTGCGGCTGATACCGAATCCCGTGACGAAAATTCCGTATCGGGAAGGATTGCGCGAATACAGGAAGAACACGGCTTACTGCATTGCGACGCAAGCGGGCTTCTGGAATCGCGAATTCCTTCTGGGGCTTGCGCGCGACAAGGCGAGTATCTGGGAGTTCGAACGACAGGGCAGCTTCGACCTGGCAGGCGAGGCTCGCCCGATCCTCGGCACGCCGACGAAGGAATTTCCCTTTGTCGATGCCGTGCACAAGGGCTATTGGGAACCATTTGGCGTGCAGGTTCTGAAGAAGAACGGAATCGACTATGATTTTTCGTGTCGCGGCTTGCCGCCTCTGCGTGTACGTCTGCGCGAGGGCGTCAAGTCTCTGGTGTTCAAGGTCTTCCCGTGGACGCTGATTGTGCGCGTCCAGAACCTGCTGGACGTCGGCATGAAGGAGCGTGCGAATTCCGGTTCGCCCGGCACCCGCCAGTCTCGCGATACGGCATGAAGAATACGGCTTGCGCGGAGCAAGCCGTCTGTTCCGGTTGCCATTCCGGCGTCCAACCGAGCCGCAATCGAGGTGCGGTTGCAGCGACAGGCGGTTTATCTGCTGAAAGAACGCGGCAGGGCGTCCCGGCGGCGTCCGGACGGCCGGCGCATGCGGGGGTGGTACGAGGAGTTCTTCATGTCTGAGGCGAGGGAGGAGCGCCGGGAGAACGCGGGAAACGGGGGCGCACGCCCCCGCCCGGCCCGGCGTGCCGCGCGGACGGAACAGACGCGACAAATTCCTGCCCCCCCCCCCCCTAAAGTGCCGCGGAATTTGGTATAATAACGCGAAATTGCGCCCGGTCTTTCGTGGAGAACGCTCCACAAGGAAGGCGGGCGGTTGAAAGGTAAAAGAAATGGACGCATACGCAGTACTCGAAACCGGCGGCAAGCAGACGCTTGTGCGCGTCGGTGACAAGATCGAGATTGAAAAGCTCTCGGTCGAAGTTGGTCAGGATGCCGTGTTGAACACGGTGTGCGCGGTTTCCGACGGAACCACGCTCAAGGTTGGCGCACCCTATGTCGAGGGCGCCTCGGTCACGCTCACTGTGGACGGTGTGAAGCGCGGCAAGAAGGTTCTCAACTTCAAGGCGAAGCGCCGCAAAGGCGATCGTCGCTTGGTCGGCCACCGCCAGTCGCTCACGGTCGCGACGGTCAAGGCTATCGCGTAAGGTAAAGGAGGAAAGATAAAATGGCTACTTCCGCATCTGCACGCAATGGTCGCGACTCCAACCCGAAGTATCTCGGCGTCAAGGCTTACGACGGCCAGAAGCTCACCACGGGCTCGATCATCGTCCGCCAGCGCGGCACGAAGATCCACCCCGGCAAGAACGTGGGGCAGGGTCGCGATTTCACCCTTTTCGCCCTCAAGGACGGCAAGGTGAAATTCATCAAGGACGGCAAGGTCGTCACGATTGTCGAGGACTAACGGCTTTAACCGTCCAAGGCGACAAAGAAAGGGAACCGCGGGAATCATCGCGGTTCTCTTCTTTTTCCAAGGTGATGGCTTGAATGCCAAGGCCCCGGAGATTCCGTCCGCTTTCCACGGGCGCTCCGCGGATTCCGCCTCCGCGCGGCGGCATTCTTCGGGGGCGCTCCGCCTTCAGGAGAGGGGGATGCCAAAACGGGAGAAATATGATACAATATTATGCGTCGGATGGCATGTCCGGCAAAGGAGAAAGCAAAATGAAAAGTGAAACATGGGAAAATCCCGCCGGCGGGAAAGGGAAGATGCTCATCGAGCACATCTTGGGGCCTGACGTCCTGAAGGACAAAAATGGCCTTTATGCGCGCGTCACGCTTCCGCCCGGGGCTGTTTTGGGCTTCCATGAACATCATGGGAACGGCGAGAGCTATTTCATTCTTTCGGGAGAGGGAGAGTACGACGACAACGGCGTGAAGCGTACGGTCAAGCCCGGCGACGTGACCTGGACGCCGGACGGTTCGGGGCATGCGCTGAGCAACGAGAAGGGGTCCGTCGACCTCGTTTTCATCGCCCTTATCGTCAACAACTAAGGCGCGGTGAAAGTCTGGCTTCAGCGCGTGACCGAAGCGTCCGTCGAGATCGACGGCGCGGAAGTCGCCGCGATAGGCGCGGGCTACCTGGTTCTGCTGGGGATTGGCGTGGGCGACACGCCTGCCGCGGCGGATACCCTGGCGGCCCGTGTCGTTCGCCTGCGCGTATTCGAGGACGAAAGCGGAAAAATCAACAAATCCCTTCAGGATATCCAGGGCGAGGTGCTCGTCGTTTCGCAGTTCACGCTTTACGCCGACACCGCACACGGCCGACGCCCCGGCTTTTCAAAGGCCGCGCGTCCGGAAGTCGCCGAGCCGCTTTATGCGCGTTTCGTCGCGCAATTGCGCACGCTTTTGGGTGCTGCGCGCGTGAAAACCGGTCGCTTTGGCGCCTATATGAAGGTGCGCCTGCTGAACGACGGACCGTTCTCGGTTGAATTGCTCGCTTGAGCACAAGGAAGAAAGAAGATGGATGTTCATCAAGTTTCGGCAATTTTCGAACTCGCGATGCTGGTCGCATTTGGTTTTTCGTGGCCGTTCGCCATTATGAAAACCTATCGCGCGAAACGGGTTGACGGCAAATCGTCGTTGTTCATGATGATTGTCATTTGCGGTTATTTGTTTGGAATCGCCGCGCATGTGATAGAGGGCACGAAGCTTTGGCTATGCTTCGTCTACCTGCTGGACATTTCGCTCGTTTCAACCGATCTGGCGCTTTATTTCCATTATTTGCGCAAGAATCGCGCCGCGGCATGATTTCGCCCGAGACCATTGCACGCATCCGCGCATTGATGATCGAGGCCTCCGTCTACGAGGAGGATCTGGAGGAGTCGTTCATTCTCGGCGGCGGTCCCGGCGGGCAGAAGACGAACAAGACGTCCAGCGTGGTGCGTCTGGCGCACGAGCCGAGCGGGCTGGCGGTCCGGTGCGGCGAAACGCGCAGCCGCGAGACGAACCGCTGGCTTGCGCGGCGCATGTTGGCGGAAGCGATTCTTTCCCGCGAGAGAGGACGAAAGACTGCTGCGCAACAAGAACGCGAGAAGAAGCGCCGCCAAAAGCGCCGCCGTTCGCGCCGCCAAAAACAGCGCATGCTCGCGGACAAGCGGGCGCACGCCGAGAAAAAGGCGAATCGGCGTCCGGTCGATCCGGACTAGACGGACCAGATCCTCCCGTTTCAGGAGAGGAGTTCGTCGAGATCCGCCGCGGTCAGCTTTTCCATGACGGCGGCGTCCGTCGTCTCGATGGTCGCGGCGATGACGGCCTGCTTGCGCCGCTGGAGAGCCAGCACCTTCTCCTCTATCGTGTGCGACGCTATCATTTTCATGGCGTAGACCGTCTTTTTCTGTCCGATGCGGTGGGCTCGGTCGGTCGCCTGGTCCTCGACGGCGGGGTTCCACCACGGGTCGTAGTGGATGACCATGTCCGCCCCCGTCAGATTGAGACCCGTGCCGCCGGCCATAAGAGAGATGAGAAAAACGGGTATGCCGGGATCGCGGTTGAATCGGTTGCACTCCCCCAGACGGTCTTTTGTCGAGCCGTCCAGGTAGCAAAACGGGACGCCCCACTCTTTCAAATCGTCCGCCAGCCGCTTCAACATGGTCACGAATTGCGAAAAGACGAGAATCTTGTGTCCGCCGGCGATCGCGTCCTGCAGTTGTTCGCGGAAGGCGTCCTGTTTGCCGCGCGAGGCTATCTGGCGCAGTTTCATGAGCAGAGCCAGCAATTCGAACTTGGACTTCGCGAAGCCCTTGGCCTTCACGAGGTCGCCCGCCTGCCGTCGCGTCTTGGCGAGCGCGGACAGATATTCGCGCTGGCCGTCTTCGCTGAGCGGGCAGTAGGAAACTTTGACGATCTTGTCCGGCAAGTCCCGGGCGACGGTCTTCTTGAGACGCCGCAGGATGAAGGGATGGAGTTTCCGCTTGAGGCACGCCTGCGCGGCTGCCGCGGCGCTTCCGCCGGCGGCGATGGGGTCCTCGAAATGCAGGCGGAAGGTCTCGTAGTCGCCCAGATAGCCGGGCATGAGAAAATCGAAAATGCTCCAGACGTCGGCGACCGTGTTCTCGATCGGCGTGCCCGTGAGCGCCAGGCGGCGTTCGCACTGGAGAAGCTTGACGGTGCGCGAACTCTTGGTTTGGCGGTTCTTGATGTGCTGGGCTTCGTCCAGGACGACGGCGGAAAAGGCGGCGTCCGCGTAGGCGGCGTCCCAATCGCGGTGCAGGAGCCCGTACGAAGTGATGACCAGGTCGGCTTGCGGGATGGACGGGAACAGTTTCTCGCGGTCGCCGCCCCACGCCACGAGCACCTTCAGGTCCGGGATGAACTTGCGCGCCTCGGCTTCCCAGTTCCGCACGAGCGACG
Source organism: Verrucomicrobia bacterium UBA6354 (assembly GCA_002440145.1). GTDB lineage: Bacteria > Verrucomicrobiota > Kiritimatiellia > RFP12 > UBA1067 > UBA1067. Next base: position 1,816 of record DJRS01000039.1, on the reverse strand, counting down.
TCGGGCAGACCACGAGGGCGGGTTTCTTTTCGCCGGGGGCCGTGCGCGGCAGGGAGAGCCAAGTCAGCGTCTGCAAAGTCTTGCCCAGACCCATCTCGTCCGCCAAGAGTCCGCCCAGGCCCGATTCTTCGAGGAAGCGCATCCAGTAGACGCCCTGCTTCTGGTAGGGGCGGAGCACCTTGTCGAGCGGGCCGAGCGCCACGGGTTCGAATTTCGCGGAACGTTCGCGGTTGCGGAGCGCGGCGGAGGCGCGCCATTCCGGGGCGCGTTCGTCGTCCAGTTCGACGTCGAGATCCTCGAGGGACGCTTTGACGTAGGCCGCGTGCACGGAAGGCACGCGAAACCAGCCCGCCGGCGCGCCGTTCTGCCGCGGGGCGCAGTCCATGAAGATGTCGTGCATCGTCTGGATCGCGGCATTGTCCAGCAGTATGACGCGGTCGTCTTTGAGGATGTAGCCGTCCCCCCGGTTGAGGGCCGCCTGGATTTCGGCGGGCGGCACGGACTGGCCCATCGCGTCGAAGGTATAGGAGACGTCGAAGGCGCCGCCGGGCGCATCCCGCACCGTGACGATCGGCACGACGGTCGGCATGGCGTCCGTCAGCTCCATCAGCCTGTCGGCGAGGTCGACGCGCCAGCCCAGACGCCGCAGGGCGGGCAGTCCGGCGCCCAGAAAGTCGAGGACTTTCTGCGGATCGGTCAGATAGAACTTCAGGTCTCCCGTGCGGTAGCCCGGCTCGAAGCCGTGGCGCTTGAGCTCTTCCGTCGCCGCCTGCTCGGCTTTCAGGCTCCGTACGCGCCGTACGAGCGGATCGTCCGGGTCGGGCAGCCAGACCGTGCGCTCGTTCTGGACGGAGCAGGCCGGGAATTCGATCTCGCCATAGCGTGCATCGAGTTCGATGGACAGTGAGGCGCGCGAGCCGGCGACGAACGCCGCGAAGGACGGCCTTGTCTCGACGGGGATGAGATTGGCTTCGTCGTCTTCCGCTGCGGGGGATTGGGGGTCCGCCGGCGTGCGGGCGGTGCGAACGGGCGGCGGCACGTCGTCCATCTCCATGACCATCTGCGCAATGCCGATCGCCAGCACGTGCGAACAGATCTTGCCGTATTCCCGGTTCATTCGGCAGGGACATTCGCTTTTTACGCGGTTGCCGGGCAGAATCCGGCAGACGACCGGCATCTCCCATCCGGAGAGTTGTTCGATCTTCCCGCTCAATTCGTGCTTTTCGGGGTCGTAAGCCACTTTTTTGACGCGACCTTCATGGCACAGCAGGAGCCCATCGTTGAAGATGAGCGTCCCGCCCCATGCAATAAGTTGTTCTTTCGTTAAACCGCATTTGACCATAGGAGACAAGTATACCATCTTTGCGGGTCCTTGGCAACCCTGCGCGGAATGTTTTTCACGTCCCGCGGTTTGCCATGATAATGTGTACCGGATTTTCAAAAGGACATATCAGGGGGTGGGCCCGTTTGTCCAATACTGCGTACCGGTGTAAAATATGGAGCATGCATAAAATGTCTAGACGCACGACGCGAGAACATATCGCGACCCAAAGCGAGGAATATCAGCCGGCGAACGCATACGCGCAAACCGGGTTCCGCCGGGCGGCGTGCAAATCGACACCTTCGCCCGCGGAATCGGCATCCCGGTTCGGGGCGTTTTGCCCCTCTCCCGGACGCACAAAACGGGCGAAACGGGGATGTCAGGCCTAGGCGCTTCCGATTTCATGAGATATCTGTATGTTTGACGCCTTATAGCGATAAAATACGCAAGCTAACGGACGATTTCACGTCTGCAGGCGATCCGTTCTCGTGCCCA
>DJRS01000146.1 GCA_002440145.1 Verrucomicrobia bacterium UBA6354 | reverse complement strand
GATCTCAAGTCGCTCGCGAGCCACTGGGTCGACGGCGACTATCTGCCGATGGCTTACGCGCAAGGGACCGAACACCGGTGCAATTATGCGCCGGGCTACGTGAGCGGCGCCAACAAGTTCACGGCGAGGATGAAGCTGCGCGGCTTCCATGAAGGTTTGAACGACACGGAATACGCCAACGGCGAGGCAGATTTCGGCTGGTGCGAAAAGCATGCGTACCAGGCGGCGTTCTACAAGAACAAGTTCGAGGCGGCCGAAGGGCGCGCGTGGACGGCCGCAGACGGTTTCTCGAACGACGCCTACAAGTGGTCGGAGACGGACGGCTACGATCTCGCGGTCTGGTCGCCGGAACCGGCCTCGCGCATGGATTTGACGCTCACCGACACGGACGAGGACGACTTCCCGGACGGATGGGAGTATTTCTTCTGGTACCAGGCCAAGGTCTGGGCGCCTGCCGCGGAGTATGCGGCGGCGGTCGATCCGGACGCCCTGAAGGGCGATTCGGAGCTGTCGACCTTCGGCATGCCGCGCGCGGGGCAGTCGTTTGTCTTCGAACGCTTCAACCCCGACAACATTGTCGAGGGGACGGCGATTTCCTGCGCGGACGTCTTGGAGCACTTCAATCCGGTCGCCGCGCGCGGCGGGTCGGGCGATTTCGACGGCGATGGCCTTTCCGATCTCGAGGAGCTCGCGCTCGGGACGAATCCGTGCCATTGGGATACGGATGGCGACCATATGTCCGACGGCTGGGAAATCCTGATGGGCACGAACGCCTTCATGGACAACCGCAAGGAAAACGCGGATGGCGACTACATGGCCTTCTTCAGCACAAAGGATTGCAAGTATTTCGAGAAGGATGGCCTCTATTTCATCAAGACGGACGACAGTTTCGTCGATGAAGCGACCAACACCATCTACAACATGCTGGTGGTGCAGCCCAAGTTCGAGGCGGATGGCGCCACGCCCTACCTCTACGGGCGTTCGGCCGACACGAATATCGAAACGAGCGTCTGGGCGCGGCAGATGGTGGAAAAACCGGCAACGGGCTGGCGCACGAACGTAACCGTCCAGGCGGTCGTCGATCAAGGCGGATTCCAGCAGATTTCCGGCGCGAACGAGCTTGTCCTCGTCCACAGCCAGGTCTACGAGGCGTTCGGTTTCGATCCGCGCACCGCGTGGGCGAACAGCGACGGCTTTGTCGCCGACCGTTGGAAAGACGCGGCGGACGATGCGGGCAAGGCCGTCAACACGGTTCCCTACACCGACTACGACGAGTATCTCCTGCGGCGGTATCGCCGCGACATGCAGACCATACCGGAAGCGCAGAAGATCGCAAAGGACGTGGAGAGCGAGTTCGAGCGCTTTGCCCAGTGGACGACGTGTCCGTCGATCGTGCTGACGACGAATGTCGTCGCCAACGCCGACTCGACGACTTCGTCGGAATTGGTCGCAGACTACCAGGAGGCTCTCGACAGCGCGGATGTCACGGTCCGCAAGCAGTTGCTGAGCTTGCACGGCGCGGATACGAGCGGCAACGGCGTGCCGGACGGGTGGATGCTGTACGTGGGGGCCAACCCGTGCCGCAAGGCGGATCCGGGGCTGCCCGAGGACGAGGACGGGCTGTCGCTGGTCGGGGAATACGCGGGCACCGATTCGTGCAACGCGTACGGGACGTGCGAAACGATCTACGCGAACCATCCGGGCGTCAAGAAGGGTTGGTACAACAAGTTCTTCCCGACCGACCCGGCCGATCCCGACACGGACGGCGACGGCGTTCCGGACGGCGAAGAGGGCGGCACGTGGATTGCCGACTTCCCCTATGAAGGGGAGACCCATGCGGGCATGACATTCAGCACCATTTACGGCAAGCCTGTCGACGACGGTTCGCGCTGCATCCGCGGCGGCGGCATGAACCCGTGCGCGGTGGACACCGACCGCGACGGCTTGCCGGACGGCTGGGAGCGCCAGTACGCCGGGTTGCCGTTCGACGCGATCGTCAAGGAGTTCCAGCTGACCAACACGACCGGCAAAATCACCGCCAAGCTCGCCCAGTTGCGCGCGGACGGTCTCATGATGGCGGCTACGAACGCCGTCGTCTCGAACGCGATCTATATCGCGGCGGGCATGGATCCGACGTGGTCCGGCGATTCGAAGGCGAGCGCCAAGGACGACTGGCTTGGCCGCGTGCGCGACCTGGACTTCGACCACGACGGTCTCGCGAACGGCCAGGAATACCTCGTGCAGCAGATGCGCCACTTCCGCTATGACGACGACGTGACGCCGCTCATGGGCCGCGTGCTGAAGGGTGTGGCCGGCGAAGTGCGCATGAAAGGGCTTCGGATAACCGCGACAGAACAAACGGGCCTCTACGTTTCGATGCAACACGGGCGCGAAGCGTTCGCGGAAGAATGCGAGAGACTGGCGCCGGGACTTTATTCCGCGCAGGCGCCCGACTTCCGCTTGACGGAAGAAGTGTGGCGCTCCCTTGGCTATCTGGCGCCGCCCCTGCGCGCGTGGGACACGTCGGCCAGCCACATCATGCTGCCGCCGGCGGTCGACTGCAAGCCCGGCGACAAGGCCGCATTCGATGCGCTGTCCCGCGAGAAGCGCTACGCATCGACCGATCCGCGCATGGCGGACACGGACGAGGACGGCATGGACGACTATTGGGAACTCTACCACGGCCTGAACCCGATCCTGGGCGATGCAATGGACGTCATCGGCGCCGCGTATGCCGGAGGGGAAGCCTCGTTGTCGGCGGCCGTCAACTCCTGGACCCTGCCGGTGATTCTCGCGGGCGGCTCCGATACGCCGTTGGGCGAGCTCCTGGATCCGGTCCGCTTCCCGTGGATGATGGGTCTGCCGCAAGCGGATCCCGACGGCGACGGATTGCGCAACGACGAGGAAAAGGCGCTGGCCGACCTGGCTTCGCCGGACAACTATCACACGGATCCCTCGCCCGCGTGGTTCACGGACTGGACGAGCACGAACAGCTACGCCTCGCTGTATTATCGGATTTCGGACGACATGGCGGTCTTGCCATTCTGGTCGTTGACGACAGGAGGCAAGATAGACGAGCGCTACTACGACGCGGCTCTGCCGTCCGCGGCGGAAACCGGCATCCGGTTCATCGTGTCGTTCGAGGCGAACGAGGGATACGACACCGACAGCGACTGGAAAAACGACGCGGTCGAACTGACGCGCACCGTGCGCCAGGCGACGGACCCGCTCAATTTTTCGGATCCCGACCGCCGCCAGGCGCTCTATCTGGACGGCAACGGCTCGTATGCGAGGTCCTACGGGCAGAGTGCGCGCCGCACGTCCGCCGCGGACCTGTTCAAGCAGTTCACGGTCGAGGCGTGGGTGCGGCCCGAGTCGGCCACCGACCAGACGATTGTCGACCGGTGCGCGTTGTATCCGGCGAGCAATCTGAACAGGAAGAACGCCGCCATCCGCTCGAACTTCCGCATCGGCGTCAAGAACGGCAGACCGTATGGCCTTTTCGACAACACCGACCCGATCCCCTCGGGAACGGGCGAACCGACAAGCTGCCAGCGCGTCGAAAGCTCCAAGCCTCTTGAACTGGGCAAGTGGACGCATCTCGCGCTGACCTACACGGGCAAGACCCTGTCGCTTTACGTCAACGGCGAACTTGCGGGCCATGCGAACACGACGCTGATTCCGGCGACCGGCGTGTACAAGAACATGCAGGATCCGGATCTGTCCGGGGCCGGCCGGTATGCGGTGTACCCCGCCGTCTTCACCATCGGCGCACGTCCCGTGGCGGATGCGGCAGAGCTGTCGGACCCGGCCATGACGGAATGTTTCAAGGGCTGGGTGGATGAAGTTCGCGTGTGGGACGGCGCCCGTTCGGCCCAGGAAATCAAGGATAACTGCAAGAAAGCGTTCACGTACGACGAAGTGTCCACGAACCGCGAGGAGATCTACACCCATCTGCTCAGCGCAACGGCCGACTCCAGCCGCAACGACAACGACGGGCGCAAGGCGCTCGCGCCGGAACTCGTGCAGCATTACAGCTTCACGACCTTGCCTTCCGCGGTCCAAGCGTCGGACGTGATCACGGAACCCGTGGGCTTCTCCGCAAACGTGATCAGCCAGATCGACGCGACGTCGCGCGCCGCGGGCGTGGGGCGGATCGGCTGGCTGGCGGCGGCCACCAACAGCGGGAACCGCGTTTACACGAGCCGGGACGTCGCGCCGTGGATTCCGAACACGGTCAGCCATTTGCCGCCGCTGGACGGCAGTGCGCCCGACACCTTCATCTACTCGAAGTACTTGGGCGGCTATACCGTGCTCGCGAGCGAGTCGGGCGTGACGACGCACGGCTTCCGCAACACGGCGAACCCGTACGGCGGGCGCGACGTGAGTGCGATCGACCGCGCCATGCGTCTTCTCAAGCTCGATTTGCTGGCGCAGCAGTTGCCGGACAGCGAGCTGGTCAAGGATGTGGCGAACCGCTACATGTACGAAATCCGCAGTGGCTTCACGGCGACGGGCGACCTGGTGCCGTGCGGCGGGGCGTTCGCGAAAACGTGTGTCGAGATGTGGGACGGTCTCGGGGCCTCCGCTCCCTGGGAAGATACGGGCGTCGATACCGACGCGGACGGTCTCCCGGATTGGTGGGAGGAAATCTATGGCGGCAGCGCGACCGGTCTGGCCTGGGACAGCGAGGTAGACTACAACGGCAAAAAGATCCCGGCCTGGCAGGCTTATCTGCGCGACCTCGCCAAGGGCATGCAGCCGGACGGCACGGTCGACAATGGCTACATCCAGACCGCGGACGCCGACGGCGACGGACTTGTCGATTGGTGGAAGGATCTCTACGGTCTCACGGGCAACGCCAATGCCGATGATGACGGCGACGGGCTGTCCAATTACGTGGAATACCTGCTCTCGGAGGTCTTCGACCTCGGGCTGACCTTCGATCCGACGGTCGCATGCAGCGTCAATCCGAACGTGAGCGACTACTTCTATCGTCTCGGTCAGATGTACGTGGGCGAGATCTTCACCGACCACGACCGTATTTCCGACGTGTGGGAGGATGGCTATGCGACAGAATTCGCCTCCCGCTACGCCTATGATGCGGACGAGGACAAGGACGGCGACGGCTGGTCGAACTATGCCGAGTTCCTTGCGGGCACCGACCCCGAAGTCGTCTCGGTGCGCAATATCGACGGCGAACGCGTACCGGAATACCCGGTGCCGACGATCGAGGCGAACTTCGTCTATGACGGCACGAAGAACGTGCAGGATCATGCACTCGTTGTCAAGGCGTTCAGCGATCCCAATCTGGAGACCATCGCCGATGCGCAGTGGACGATCGGCGGCAACAGCACCAACCTGGTTGTGGACACCAAGTATCTGGGCTACAATCCGGGCGTGTTGCAGTCGTTCCGTCTGCCTCCGGGCAAGATCAATCCGGGTTCGGTTACGATCAGCGCGAAAGACCTGGGGCTGCAGGTGTGGCGTTGCAACGGCGGTTATGTCAAGGAAAACACGGTTCTGGTGAATCCGAACGATGCGCAGTGGACGGTTGTGATTTACGACCGCGTTCACGCCGCCAACGAGCAGACGGGCGACCTCGTCCGTCGCACGACTTCGGCTCTCACGTCGAATGTGACGGAAACCGTTGTCGGTTCGATCGACTACTACACCGGCGAGACGGTTGTCGACTTCTCGAAGATACAGGAAGTCGCCGATTTTGTTTCGGACCTTACCGGAGCTTGGCCAAAGAGCGGGAAAGATCCGAAATATTATGTGACCTCCTACGACCTTGCCAAGTCGAACTTCCGTATCAATTGGAAGGCCTCGCCGCTCGTTGAAAGCGGCAAGACGACCTATTATCTGGGTACGGCCGACCAACGCAGCGCGGAAAACAACTCGCAGGGTCACGTCAAGGAAGGGCGGAACACGTTCATCGCGTTCTACGATCTCGACGACGACGGCGAATATACGGCGGGCGAACCGTACGGAACCGTGAAGGACGTCCAGGTCGGCTGGAACACGACGCCGCTCACGATCGTGCTGACGGATACGAGCCCCGTGTTCGCGCGCCTCAAAGTCATCGGCGACAACCGCGGCGCCAACGACCGCAATGTCGTCTACGGCAAGGAGGACTCCAACATCACGGCGGCGGACTACGGATTCAAAGAGGGTACGCCCGCGGGCGGCGAAAAGGAGCGCATCCGTGTGGTGCGCACCGCGATCGACGGCAAAGGGCTTTATGTCCGCGAAGAGCGGACGGTGCTCGACAAGATGGTCTCGAAGTCCGCCGAAAAGTACATTACGGAGGCGGATATCCTGAAGAACACGCTCGATCTCGACTGGGAGTATCTCGCGAAGGATATTGCCGCGGAGAGCGGGCTGTCCGCACTCGAGGTGACGAGCGTGTGGTATCGCGTGGTGATGGGCAACGAGAATCTCGCAACGGCCGCATTGGCTTCGAACAACGTGATGTCCGTTCTCATTTCGCGCAACTTCGACAGTGCCTACGGCTACGAGCTGGCAAAGCCGGTCATCCTGACCTCGGGCGATGTGAAGACGCCGCAGCCGATGTTCAAGTGGCGGCTTCAGACGGATGGTCTCAACACTTACACCGCGTTCCGCGCGTGGGTCTACGCGGCCGACGGCCAGACGCTGGTGTGGGACTCGGACTATCAGCCGATGCCGCCTCGCGTGTACGATTCCAAGCTTGGGTGCCATACCTACACGTGGCGTCCGCCGCTCTATGCGGGGGCTCTCCTGCCGGACGGCTCGGGCGTCTTCGAAAACGGCAAGAACTACCAGTGGAAGCTCGAAGTCTACAATGCGAAGTTCAATCCGGAATACAACAAGAAGATGACGCGCAATCCGTCCGAACCGGCCACATTCCTGATGAATGTCATGACGAACAGCGTGGACTTTGGCCAGATCAATCTCGCGGTGCGCTATTATGGCCCGGATGTCGTCGCGCAAAACGGCAAGATCCGCGTGCAGGCGTTCAAGTCCGCCGATTTCGCGGGTGATCCCGTGGCCGAAGGGTATGTTTACGACATGGGCGGCATCGCCTCGACAAACGCCCTGGCGGCGAATGCGCGGATTATCGGTCTTGAGGAAGGCACCTACTACGTGCGCGCCTTCATCGACACCAAGCCGGCGGGCGTAGACAAGTACGGCGGACGGTTTGCCGCGTGGAAATCGTGGGGGCTTGTGTGCAACCGCGACGACAAACTCGCCAAGATCTACGTGCCGAAACCGGTTGTCATCGGTTCGCTCGTAGGGGTTTCGCCGACCATCCCGCTCTACATCGAGGATTGCGATACGGATCATGACAATCTGCCGGATGCATGGGAGATGCAGACGAAGGGCGATCTCAAAACGCTCACGACCAGGAGCCTCGATCAGGTTTTGCCGGGCGGCTTCGCGCTGAAGACGTCGCTCGCGACGAGTATTTCGGCGTCGGGCACGCTTCCGAGCGGCTTGTCCGCCATGATGCAGTCGTCGCTTACGAGTCCGTATGTTGCGGCGATGCTGCTCAATGTGTCGAGCAATCCGGATACCGCGAAGGACGCGCTGGCATCGGCGTCCGCAGGATTGGATGCGCAGGCAAGCAAGATCGCGATCACGGGCATTGCGATTGACGCGGCGAACAACCAGGTTGTTCTGGATGTGACGACCGATCTGAAGTCTGTCGGCTCGACTTTGGGTTCGCGGCTCTACGTGTTCGACAAGACGGACAATGTGCAGATTGTTCTGTGGCGGAAGAAATCGCTTTCGGATGAGACATGGGAGCCCGTTGGTAACGGAATACCTGTTTCGTTCGGCGAGGGCGCCCAGAAAATTAAAGCCAAGCTCACGCAAGGACAGGATCTGACAAGCGGCTTCTACAAGGTGACGGTTGAGAAGGCTAATTAAAATGAAAAAAGCAATTCGCAAGGTTCTGGTGGTAAACTCGGGCTCGAGTTCGCTCAAGTACCAACTCTTCGACATGGAGACCGAAACGCGTCTCGCGAAAGGTCTCGTGGAGCGCATCGGCGCGGGCGGTCCGGAAAACCACGCCGAAGCGCTCCGGCAGGTGGTCGAGGAGCTGGGGCATCCGGCGGACATCGACGCCATCGGGCACCGCGTCCTGCACGGCGGCGAGATCTTCAAGGATTCTGTCTTGGCGAACAAGACGAATCTCGCCAAGATGAAGAAGCTCGTCAAGTTCGGTCCCCTGCACATGCCGGCGAACCTCGGCGGCATCGCGGCGTGCGAGAAGATATTCAAAGGGGTCCCGAACGTGGCGGTATTCGACACGGCCTTCCACCAGACGATGCCTGAATGCACGGCTCTGTATGCGATCGACCCCAAGTACTACAAGAGGTACGGGATTCGCAAGTATGGCTTCCACGGCACGAGCCACAAGTTCGTGACGCTTGCGGCGGCGGAGTATCTCGGCAAGCCGCTCGCGAAGCTCAATCTCGTCACCTGCCATTTGGGGAACGGCAGCTCGCTCGCGGCGATCAAGAATGGCGAGGTTGTCGACACGACGATGGGGCTGACGCCGCTGGCGGGTCTTGTGATGGGTACGCGGTGCGGAGATATCGATCCCGCGGCCGTGCTGACGATTATGAAGGAAGACAGTCTGACGATCGACGAGACGGACATGCTGCTCAACAAGAAGTCCGGTCTGCAGGCCGTCTCGGGCGTGGCGGGCGGCGATTGCCGCGACATCTGCAGCCGGGCCGACGCCGGCGACGCGCGGTGCGAACTCGCGCTCGAAATGATGGCGTACCGCACGGCGCTCTATATCGGGGCCTACAATACGATCGTCGGCGGCGCGGACGCCATTGTCATGACGGGCGGCATCGGCGAAAATTCGTCCGAAGCGCGCGCGCGCATCATTTCGCGTCTGGGCGCGCTGGGCATAAAGCTCGACAAACGGGCAAACGCCAAGACGCGCGGCGTCGTCGCGGTCTTGTCGACGAAAGATTCCAAGATTCCCGTCGTCGTGCTGCCTACGAACGAAGAGTTGATGATTGCGCGCGATACGGTAAGGGTCCTTGCCAAATAGCGTGAATTTGAGTATAATGTACGTTGCAATATGAATGCTATACAAGCCATAATCGACAAAGCGTCAAAATTGAACGGCACGGTGGTCCTTCCCGAGGGCATGGATCCGCGCGTCATCACGGCGGCATGCGCCTGCGTGAGCCGCCGTATCTGCACGCCCATCGTGCTCGGCACCCCGGCGGAGATTGCCGCGGCGGAAATCGCTGCGGGATTGCGGCTCGCGGACAAGGGCATCAAGACGATCGACTACACCCTTGGAGACCCCGAACTTGCGCAAGCCTACTTCGAGGCGTGGAACGCCAAAGAAGCGCGCAAGCCGGCCGAGAAGCAGAAGATGATCGACCGGACGACGGCCGAAAAGACGATAAAGACAAAGCGCATCTATTTTGGCGGCATGATGGTCCGGCTCGGCCGCGTTGACGGACTTGTCGCGGGTTCCATCGCGTCGACGGGCGACATGCTGCGCGCGGCTTTCCACACGCTTGGGACGCAGAAGGGCGTGAAGACGGCGAGTTCCTGTTTTTTGCTCGATCTCAAGCGGCCGACGCCCTCGGGTGATTCGGTTCTGGCTTTCGGAGACTGCGCGGTCATTCCCGACCCGACGGCCGAACAGCTTGTCGACATCGGTCTTGCGACGGCGGAAACCTACAAGGGATTGACGGGCCATGAACCGCGCGTCGCCTATCTCAGCTATTCGACGAAGGGTTCGGCGGCAGGACCGCTTGTCGAGAAGGTCCAGAAGGCGGTGGAGCTTGCGCGGCCGAAATTCGCGGAGCGCGGCATAAAGATGGACGGCGAAATGCAGTTTGACGCGGCCCTCGTGCCGAGTGTGGGCGAACTGAAAAATCCGCACGGCGAGATCCAAGGCACGGCCAACGTCTTCATTTTCCCCGATCTTCAGGCTGGAAACATCGGCTACAAGATTGCGCAGCGCCTCGGAGAGGCAACGGCCATAGGCCCGAATCTCCAGGGACTCGCGCGGGCGATGAACGATTTGTCGCGCGGTTGCAGCGCCGAGGATATCGTGGGCACGGTTTGCGTGACACTCCTCCAGTCCGCGACGAAAAAATGAGATGATGACGAACGAACAGCAGCTTAAACGCGCCGAGCAGGTCTTCGACACGGAAATCGAAGGACTCCGGAATGTGCGCCGGTCGCTCGGCAAGAGTTTCACCGATGCGATAGCGCTCATGTTGTCGTGCGTGAAGAACGAAGGGATCGTGGTCGTTTCGGGCATCGGAAAGAATCTGGCGATCGCCGAGAAGATGAGCGCCATTTTCGCTTCGACGGGCACGCGCTCCATTGTGCTCAATCCGGTGCAGGCGATGCATGGCGATCTCGGAATGGTGGCGCCGCGCGACATTCTGATAGCGCTTTCTTTCTCGGGGGAATCGGAAGAAATCCTCAGACTCGTTCCGGCTGTGCGCCGGCACGGCCTCAAGGTCGTTTCGCTGACGGGCAGGCCCGATTCCACGCTTGCGCGCATGAGCGATGTCCATGTCGAGATTCCGTGCGGACCCGAAGCGTGTCCCTTCGGCATGGCTCCGACGAATTCCACGACGGCCACGATGGCGATGGGGGATGCGCTCGCGATGGTCATGATAGATGCGATGCAGTTTGACATCTCAAGTTACGCGATGAACCATCCGGCAGGGGCGATCGGACGTGCGCTTGTCCTCAAGGCGGGCGACGTGATGCGTACGGGGGCGCGTCTTGCGAAGGTCGCGCCGGAGACGACGGTCATGGATGCGTTGCTCGCGATGACGCGCGCAAAGAGCGGCTCCGCCGTGGTGGCGGACGCGGACGGCAGGCTCCTCGGCATTTTCACCGACGGCGATTTCCGGCGCGCGGTTTCGCGCGAAGGAGCGGATGCCGCGATTGTCTTGCGCGACCCGGTCGCGCAGCACATGACGCGCAAACCCCAGTTCGCGGAGCTTGATGTCTATGCGGCGGAGTTGCTCAAAACGTTCGAGAACCGCCATATCGACGATCTGCCCGTCTGCGACGCTGAGGGGCGCGTAGTCGGGCTTGTTGACATACAGGATTTGCCCAAAATGAAAGTCCTCTAAAAGAAAGGATTGAACAATGAACATGAAAATAATGCTTGCGGCGCTGACCGCCCTTTCCCTGGTTATGACAGCCTCCTCCGCACCGCAACGCGGCAAGATGCGCAAAGCGCGTGCGTCCGAGACGGAGGAAGAAGCGACGGCGACAGGAAAGGACGCCAAGATCACAATTGACCAGTTTCCCAAGACAGGTCGCGTCTCGACGTTGTCGGCCCCCGCTCTGCAGGGCGCCACGATTATCGGACAGTGCTATACGAAGCCGCGCAAGTGGATCGTCCTTGAGGCCAAATACTCCACGTTTTCGAAGTGGCAGGACCAGCTGACGTTCACCTGGCATGTCCTGCTGGAGACGAAGAGCGCGACGGAGAAGGACAAAACCGACAAGATCGCCCCCTATTCGTATTTCTCGACATCCGTGACCTACGCGAACATCCCGAAAGGTTCGCATGCGGCGAGCGTCTGTCTGCATCCGTCCTATCTGGAACGCTACGGCGAACCGAAAGCGATCGGTCTTGTCATCGCCAACAAGGAAGGCACCATCCTGGCAGGCGATTGCGAGAGTGAGATCAAAGGCATCAAGTCCCACCCCAAAACGCTGGAAGAGGCGTTTTGGAACAACAACGAGATGATGAACGCGCAAGACAAAAACGGAGAACCGATGATCGAACGCCGGCAAGGGCTTCAAGACCGCTCCAAGACGATCTGGGCGCTGGTCAATCCGAACGACTACGAAATGGTGGTGCAGTGATGTCGAAGAAGATTCTGACGCTGAATGTCGGCACTTCCGGTCTGACGCTCGCCGAGTACGCGGAAGACGGCAAGGGAGCGCTGACGCTCGTGGCATACGGCTCGGCGACTTTCGAACTGCCGTTGGAGGCGGAGAACGCGGCGACGACGATTCCGCCCGCCCTGCTTGGCATTGTGCGCGAAAAAGGCATTCGTCCGGGAAAGGTCGCGTTGGCCGTGCCGGGGCAGATGGTCTTTCAGCGTTTTGCGACGATACCCGCCGCGGGGGGGGCGGACAAGCTCGAACAGATGGTCCGTTTCGAAATGGAGCAAAACATTCCGTTCCCGATGGACGAGATGATTTGCGACCATCAGGTGCTTGGCGAAACGGCCGCGGGCGACACTTCCGTCATGATTGCCGCGGCCAAGACCGACCAGATCGAGGCTATTGCCGCGGCCGTGGCTTCAACCGGCTTTGCGCCCGTACTCATCGACACGGAACCGTTCGCCCTCATGAACGTCGTCAAGGCGACGGCGGCGGAGCCGTCGGATTGCGTGCTTCTGCTTGATATTGGCGCGCGGACGACGTCTTTCCTGATATCGGAAGGCGAAAAGCTCTATACGCGCTCGATTCCTCTCGCCGGGCAGGCGCTGACGAAGGAAATCGCGAATGCGCTGGGTTGCTCGCAAGAAGAGGCGGAGGCGTACAAGCGCGAGAACGGCTATGTCGCGGCGGGCGGCGTCGTGGAAGATCCCGACGCAACGCGCGACCGCGTGTCGAAAGTCTGCCGCGCGGTATTGACGCGCCTGGCGGCGGAAATTTCGCGCTCGGTCAATTTCTACCGCAGCCAGCAGGGCGGTTCGGCGCCGACACGCCTGTATCTCGCGGGCGCCGGTTCGCTTCTTCCGCAACTGGATGGATTCTTCAGCGAATCGCTGGGCATAGAAGTTGAGTATTTGAATCCGTTCAATATTGTCGCGGCGGCCCCGGCGCTCGACATGGCCGCTTTGGAGTCGGACGCGATTCTCCTGGCGCCGACGGCCGGCATCGCGCTCCATCGGGAGAAGAAGGCGGTATTGCAAATCGATCTCATGCCGCCATCCTTGATCGCCGCACGCGCCGAAGCAGCCCGCATCCCGTTTGTCGCGGCGGGCTCGGTCGCTCTCGTCATGGCGCTGGTCGCGGGGCTCTTGACCGTCCAGCGGACGAATGCCGCATTGGGGACGCGTCTCGAGGAGGTTTCGCGCGAGGCGGACGCGCTCGGCGCGATGGAAAAGAAGATCAAGAAGGCGCAAAGCGCGGAAGAAGAGGCCCGGAAAGACGCCGGGGATCTCTGCGCTCTTATCGCGCGGCGCGGCGCCGCAGTTGAGCGCTTCAACGCGGTTCGCCAGGCGCTGGGGGACGACCTCTGGATAGACAAGTGGGAAGACGGCCCGAAGGCCACGCGCGTTACGATCCGGGGCTGGAAGGACCATACGGACAAGTTTGTCGCAAGATATGCGGCGCGGAACGGCGGCCAGAAGCGCACGACGCCGGAGATTGTCGTCGCTCAAATAAAGGCTTCCCCTGCCGTGGATCCCGCATCCGTCAAAGTGGCGGACATGACGGTGTTGGGCAAGGGTGATGTTCTCGAGCAATTCGTTGTGGAGATGATGTTCAAATGAAAAAGACAAGAATCATACTTGCGGCGCTGGGCGGATTCGCGCTTCTGGGCGTGTCGATCGTCGGCTGGCTGCTTTTTGGCGCCTTCTCCGCGAAGAGCGAACTGACGGAAGATCTTGACATGCGCGAGGCGAAGATCCTTCAGCTTACAGGCGCCAAGATCGCGCCCACGGCGGCCGCGTTGCGACAGATCGAGACGAATCGGCTGACGCTCGCGAACTGGATGGACGGAATGCGTGCGGCCGTCGCCCGGGGCGACCGAGCGGCCGATACGAATCAGACCGATGCTTCGTTCAAGAGCAGGATGATCGACGAGGCGCGCATGCTTTCGGCATTGCCGGGAGGGGCCGCGGGCAAAATCGTAAAAGAGAATTTCGGTTTCGGCTACAACGATTTCATCACGGGCGGCAAGATGCCGACGGCGGCCGAATTGCCGGAATTGCAGAGCCGCTGGGCCGACGTGGTAACCTTTGTGAAATTGTTCAGTTCGGCGGGTGTCCGCGAATTGCTGGAGGTCGCTCCTCTCGCGGCCACGGAACCCAAGACCGGGGAACAGCCCGCGAATCCGGGCCGGCGCGTTGCCAAACGCGCGAAACAGAAAGAGCCGGCGAAGGAATCCAGGACCGTCCGCCGCTCGTACGAATTCAAGTTTCTTGCCGATCCGGCGGCGCTGGTGCGCGTGTTGAACGCCTGTGCGGCGGATTCTCGGTTTACTCTGGTTGATGCGCTGACATTCGCGCGCACGGAAGATGAAATCGCCAATCGCATCGGCGAATCGAAAAAGACGGAGCAGGAAGGAAAGAACCGGCGCGGACGGCGCCGCAGGAACGTTTTGGCCGAGGAATCGACCGAGTCGGAGGCTCCGCGCAAAGGTCTCGTGACGGATCCCGCCGCCGCGGCGCCGTTTGCGGTCACTTTGCGTGTGACGACGGTGGACTTCGGTACGCAGACGGACGTGAACGGGAAGGAGGAGTCGAAATGAGCAGTTCGGAGAAGAGCAATGTGCTTGTCGCGCATTGGGATTGGCTTGTGGCCGGGATTTGTTTTGCCCTGCTCGCGCTTGCGATCGTTTTCTTTTTCGTTGGAGGCGACCCGGCGAATGCAGAGGCGGGGGGCGTGGCCAGGCCGCGGGCGCGCGCGAACGCAGGCGTGACGGCCGTCGACAAGGCTCCCTATGAAGCCGCTGCGAAAGCATTCCACGCGCCCGGCCGGATTGTCGAGCCATCCGGGACGCAAGGGAGCTATCTCGCCTCCGAGACGCGCGTTTTTTGCCAGCAGGGCGACCCGACCGATAAACGCATCGCGTGCGGACGCCCCATTCCTTTTGGCTCTGTGAAGTGCCCGTTCTGCGGCGTTTTGCAGCCCAAGGAGGAAAAACCGGCATTGGACTCGGACGGCGACGGCATGCCGGACGAATGGGAGCTCAAGTACGGTCTCGACCCCAAGGATCCATCCAATGCGCAGAAAGACACGGACGGCGACGGCTTTACCGACCTTGAGGAGTATGAGGCCAAGACAGATCCCTCGGATCCGTCTTCGCATCCGGACTATCTCGGCTTCCTGACGATCGAGCCGCCGCTCAAGCAGACATTCCTGCCGTTCCATTTTGTGAGTGCGCGAGAAGTGCCCGCGGGCATGAAACTGGATTTCAAGGACCCTGCGCGGACGAAAGAGTACGACCGCGGAATCTATTCCGTACTGGTCGGCGCGCCGATCGGCAAGACGGGTTACGTGCTCAAGAAGTACGACCGCAAGGTGAAGAAGGTCCCGATCAAGGGGAGCAACGTCTCGCGCGAGAAGGACGTCTCCGAGGCGGTGGTCGAACGCACGCGCGACGGCAAGCGGGTCACGCTTGTGGTCGGCGTGCAGCAAGTCCCCGTCGAGACGCAGGTGAAGTTGGCGTATGCGCGTGAAGGCGGCAAGACCTTCACCGTCGTGAGAGGGAGCGAAATCGCCTTGAACGGTACGGCCTACTGCGTCAAATCCATCGACAAAGTCGGGACGGCCATTCATGTCGGCATTGAGAACATGCAAACAAAAGAAATTAGAATTTTGAAACAACCACTTGAATAATCGGAAAATATTCGCTATAATCCATTGTTAAAGAGTCTGAGAGGAATAAGATGGCCAAGTTTGAAAATCTGATGATGGTGACGGCGCTGATCGCGTTTATCGCGGTCGGAGGTCCCGCGTTTGCGCAAGACGACCTTGACGATTTGTTGAAGGATCTGGAATCGGATACGGTCGAAACGTCGACGACGGCGCAGGTCGAGGAACCTGCGGCGAGTGTCCCGGCCGCACAGGAAACCGTGGCGGAAGAAGCGACCGCTGCACATGCGGACGCGTCGGAACCCGTGGCCGAAAAGGCCAAGACGGGGGACGAGCCTGCGGAAAAGGCGGAAGCCGCGCGAGAGGTCGCCAAGGAAGAAGCGCCCGAGACGGCCGGGACGGTGGCCGAAGCTTCGGCCGCGGATGGGACGGGAAAGGACGCCGGTTCCCGGCGGCCTGCGGAACCCGCGCCTGCGGTCGCCGCGCGGGAATCCGCTCCGTCGAAGGTCAATGAAGCGCTCAATCTCCTGGACGAACTGGCCGCCGAGGACAATGCGGGAGACTCCTCCGCTGTTGCGCGGGCCGAGCCAGCGAAGCAAGGCGAGGCGTCCGTTTCGAAGCTGACGGTCGTCGCCCGGCCGGCCAACCCGGACGCGGAACTTCTGGCGAACATCCGGGCGACCGAGAAGTTGCGCCGCCAGGCGTACGATGCGCAGGCTCGTCGCGAAATCGTCGAGGCGCGACGTGCGATGTCGGACGAGGACTATCGCGCCGCGGTGCGCCACTACGGCAATGCGGCGAATCTGTTGAACGGGCGCACAGGGTCGACGGACATGCGCCGCGAATGCGAGCAGGGCGTGGCGGAAGGTCTCTATCGCGCCGCCATGCAGGAAGATCGCACGGGACGTCGCGATCGTGCGCTCAAACTGATGGCAAAGGCGATCGACCTGTGCCATCCGCGCGCCCGCCGCCAGTATGAGCAGTGGGTCAAGGAAGGCGACCCTGCAAAGGAAATCGTGGACGTCGCGGCGATTTCCCACCGCCGCAACGCGAAGGACTACAAGGATGCGCGCGGGAAGAATCTGCGCCATCTCAAGCGCGCGCGCCAATATCTCGCCACCCGCGAACTGGACAAGGCGCTCGACGAATGCGAACTCGTGCTCGTCGCCGACCCCTACAACCAAGAGGCGCTGCGCGTGCGCAAGGCAATCCAGAAAAAGCGCCGCACAATCCTTGCCCAGGAACGCGCCGCGACGCGCGAGGGCATGATCGCCGACGTGGACGAGGCCTGGCGCCCCGTGTATGCGGTGGATGCGCGCGAGATAGCCGATTCGGCCGCGCAGACGCTGAAGTCCCCGACGGGGGCGGACGCTGAACGCTCCGTCGAGCAGTCCATCATCAAGCGCATGAAGGAAATGCGCCTGCCGTCCATCTCCTTCAAGCCGCCGGCGACGATCATCGACGCGGTGGAGTTCTTCCGCACCGCCTCCAAGGACTACGACCGCCCCGACATTCCCGTCGAGCAGCGCGGATTCAACTTCGTCTTGAAGACGCCGAACGCTTTGCAGGCCACGGCGACGGAGGAGCCCGCGGAGGAAGCGTCCGGCTTCGGATCGGACGACGAGAGTGCGCAACCGGCCGGGCAGGCGGGCGTCCCCGTCATCCCGATGATCGCGGTGAGCAACATCTCCTTCTATGACGCCCTGAAGCAGGTCTGTGAACTCGTGGGCTACAAGTTCAAGGTGCAGGGCTCCATCGTCATCGTCATGCACAAGAACGCCTCGACGGACGAGATGGTGACCCGTTCGTATCCGGTTCTCTCGTCCTTCATGGATCGCATGACGAGTGCGTCGAGCGACATGAAGGAAATGAAGTCTTCCGGCTTCGGCGGCGGATCATCCCGCGCCAGCGATGAGGAATCGGAAGGCAATCAGGAGAAGGACTGGAAGGAATTCTTCTCGCTCCTCGGCGTGCAGTGGCCCGAAGGTTCGTCCATCATGTACATCAAGACGATCGGCAAGCTGCGCGTCAAGAACACCTACGAGAACCTGGCGGAACTTGAGCAGGCGCTGACCGAAATGAACGCCGACCCGAAGCTCATCGAAATCGAGGCGCGTTTCGTCGAAGTTTGCCAGGAAGACTTGAACTCCCTTGGATTCGAGTGGATTCTCAACGGCGACTACGCACTCGGACTCAACCGCCACCTCGGCAAGGCTTTGGGCATCAATCCGGGCACGTTCAGCTCCACATCTGCATCGGGATCTGGGGATGCAAGACAAGATCTTTTGGAAACGGTAAAAGGGTCTCAGGAAAACATTCCATCGGTACCGGACCCCGAAAAACCCGCTTCTACCGGCTACACTAGGACGTCGGGAGGGGCGTGGGCTCCGAGTTCCGGGAAGAGGAATGTCGGCATCAACTCCTTCGGTGACGGCACGGACTACTCGAACGGGAACCGCTATCTTTCGACGGAAGGCAACCACATCTCGGGGCAGAGCAATTCCACGAACGACCGCTTCATGCGGGTGAACGCCTTCCTGGGCAGCGCTGATCTCTCGATGATTCTCCACATGCTTGCGCAGCGCAGCGACACGGATCTCCTTTCCGCGCCGAAGGTGCTGACGCGTCCGGGCGAAGAGGCGGTCATCAAGGTCGTGACGGAATATATCTACCCGACCGACTACGATGTGCAGCTGCAGTCGAGTTCCTCGGGCTCTTCGGGCTCCTCGGGTTCGTCGCAGAGCGCGATTCTCGCGGTGGTCGAGCCGCAGAGCTTCACGATGCGCGAAGTGGGCGTCATCCTCGACGTCACCCCGACCCTGACGGACGACGGCAACCTCATCGACCTCAAGCTCAATACACAGGTCGTCGACGAACCGACCTGGAAGAACTACGGCATGCGCATTCCGTTCACGGGCAATGCTAGCTCCCTTCAGAGTTTTGACGGCATCGGCAGTATATTGGATGGTCTTTCGTCGGTAATAGAAAAGGTGGGTGGAGATATCAAAAACTTGAGAGATCAGATTCTTAATGCCTCAACGACCGCGGCGACGTCCGCCCTCGATAACCTGACCAAGTCCGGGTCCGACAACATCACCTACTATGATGCGCCGATGGAACAGCCGTTCTTCCACGTGCGCTCGATCGACTCGAACGTGTCGGTCTACCCGGGCGCGACGATCGTGATGGGCGGTCTCATCACCGAAGCGCGCAAGGCGATGGACGACAAGGTGCCGTTCCTCGGGGATATTCCGTTCATCGGCCGCTTCTTCCGCAGTCATTCGGAGCAGACGAGCAAGCGCAACCTGCTGATCTTCGTGACGACGCGTCTCGTGGACGTGCATGGTCGCGAAGTGTCGCTCGGCGCGATCGAGGAGAAGAACGCGAACGTGAAGCCGGCGCCGGCCGCCGCAAAGTAAGACGATGCCCAAACTTTGTCTTACGGGAGGGATTGCCTGCGGCAAATCCCTCCTTTCCCGTTATCTGCGCGCGCGGGGTATCGAGACGCTGGACGCGGACGATATCGTGCACGAGCTGATCCCGGCGGAAGAACGCCGCCGACTCGCGCCGCTTGTCTTCGCCGACTCCGCCGCCCGCCGCGCCCTTGAAGCGCAAATCCATCCGCTTGTCAAGGCGCGGATCGCGTCGTTTCTGGCCGCGGCAGAACCCGGCGTGCCGCGCCTGGCGATAATTCCTCTACTTTTCGAGTGCAAATGGGACAAAGAATATGATATAATATGTTGCGTCACCTCCGATCGGGCGAAACAGATCGAGCGGATGGTGAATACGCGCGGATATTCCCGCGCCGAGGCCGAAGCCCGACTTTCCGCGCAGATGGATGTCGCCGAAAAGGCCCGGAAATCCCATTACGTCATCCCGAACAACGGGACGGCGCAAGACCTTGAACACGAAGCCGCGCGTTTTGCCGCGTGGCTGAAAGAGAGAATCGAATGAGCGATGAACTAGACGTATTTGCGAAACCCGGGCAGACGCCGGCGGACGGGAAGCCCGTCGCGCCCGCGGCGCAGCCCAAGGCCAAGCCCGAGGCGGCGCCCGCGAAGCGTGCGATGCCGGCCCGCAAGAAGACGTTCGCCCGTGCGGCGGCGAAGAGCCTGCCGGCCAGCACGCCGAGCTGGAAGCCCTACGGCAAGAAAGCGAACAATTCCCCCATCCACGGCGCGAACGGCGCCGAATCGGTGAACCCGCTTTTGAACGCGCCCCTGCCCGAAGTGGGCGAAAGCGACGAGGAAGACGCGTCCGAGACGCCGCGGCGCAATCCCGACCTGCCCGAGTACCACCTCGCGGACATCCAGACCTGGCCCGCCCCCGTGATCGTGGAGCGCATGATGCCGGGCGCGGATCCCGAAGAGCTCGGTTCGTACCGCAAGCACGAGCTCATCTTTGCCGCGATCCGCGCGTATCTGGCGCGCGGCGGCGCGGTGATCGCCTCGGGATGCCTCGAGACGATGCGTGAAGGGCACGGTTTCCTGCGGTCGGCCAAGAACAACTTCCTCGCCTTCCCCGAAGACGTCTTCGTGACCCAGCAGCAGATCCGCCGCCACGCCTTGCGCATGGGCGACGTGATCGAGGGCCCGATCCGCACGCCGCGCGACCGCGACCGTTTCTTCAGCCTGAACAATGTCCTGACGGTGAACGGCAAGGAGCCCGGCGTCGCCGCGCGCGTGGTGCACTTCGAGAACCTGACCCCGACCTTCCCCACGCGGCGCATCGTCCTCGAGACGGCGCCGACCGAGTTCTCCACGCGCGTCGTGGACATGTTCACGCCCGTCGGTTTCGGCCAGCGCGGCGTCATCGTGGCGCCCCCGCGCGTCGGCAAGACCGTCCTCCTGCAGAAGATGGCCAACGCCATCACGGCGAACCATCCCGAGGCGATCCTCATCGTCCTCCTGATCGACGAACGCCCGGAGGAAGTGACCGACATGCAGCGCAACACGAAGGCGATGGTGCTCTCCTCCACCTTCGACGAGGAGCCCCAGCATCACGTGAACGTGGCGGAGATGGTCATCGAGATGGCGAAGCGCCAGGTCGAAAACGGCAAGGACGTCATCATCCTGCTGGACTCCATCACCCGCCTCGCGCGCGCCTACAACACCATACAGCCCCACTCGGGCAAGGTGCTCACGGGCGGCGTGGACTCGATGTCGCTCCATCGCCCGAAGCGTTTCTTCGGCGCCGCGCGCAACATCGAAAACGGCGGTTCGCTGACGATCATCGCCACCGCGCTCGTGGATACGGGCTCGCGCATGGACGACGTCATTTTCGAAGAGTTCAAGGGCACGGGCAACATGGAACTCGTCCTGGACCGCGGCCTCGCGGACAAGCGCATCTTCCCGGCGATCGACATCGTCAAGTCGGGCACGCGCCGCGAAGACCTCCTCCTCGAGGAGATGGAGCGCGAGAAGACGTGGGGCATCCGCCGCGTCTTGTCGGATGTCGGCCCCGAGAACGCGATGAAGAGCGTCTTGAACTCGCTGAAGAAGACGAAGTCCAATCCCGAATTCCTGCTCGCGCTCGACCTTCGCAACCTGCAGCGCTGAGGCGGCCCGGCCGGCGGCCGCCCGCCGGCCCCGTCCGCCCGGGCGGGAGAAGAGAACGGATCGTTTCTGGTTTTGTACGGCACGGGCCCGCGGCGTTTCGTGGACCAAGGAGAGGCTATGGCTGGTGATATCATTATCAAGGGCGCGCGCGAGCACAACCTGCGCGGCGTCGACGTGACGATACCCCGTGACGCCCTGACGGTCGTCACGGGACTCTCGGGAAGCGGCAAATCTTCGCTTGCTTTCGATACGCTCTACGCCGAAGGCCAGCGACGCTACGTCGAGTCGCTTTCCGCCTACGCGCGGCAGTTCCTCGACCGCCTGCGCAAGCCCGACGTGGAAAAGATCGAGGGTCTTTCGCCCGCGATCTCCATCGAACAGCACACGACCTCGGGCAATCCGCGCTCGATCGTCGCGACGGTCACGGAAATCCACGACTACCTGCGCCTCCTGTACGGCTCCATCGCCGTGCCGCACTGTCCGGTCTGCGGACGCGAAGTCCAACGCCAGACGGCGGAGCAGATCGTCGAGACCATCCAGGCGCTCCCGGCCGGCAAGATCATCCTTTACGCCCCCGTCGTGCGCGGCAAGAAAGGCCGCCACGACGACATCCTGGCCGCGGCCAAGCGCAACGGCTTCGCCCGCGTGCGCATAGACGGAGCGATCCACCCGACGGACGAACTGCCCGCACTCGACAAGAAGCGCAACCACACGATCGAGATCGTCGTCGACCGCCTCGTCCTCCCCTGCGACCGGGCGCGCCTGACGGACTCCGTCGAACTCGCGCTCCGCGAAGGCAAGGGTCTCCTCGAGGTGGAGCAGGTCGGCGGCGAGACGAAGACCTGTTCGGAACTCAACGCCTGCACGCACTGCGGCATCTCCTTCCCCGAGCTGAAGCCCCGGTCCTTCTCGTTCAACTCGCCGTTCGGCGCCTGCCCGACGTGCGGCGGACTGGGCCGGATCTACTACTTCGACGAGAACCTCGTCGTGCCCGACAAGACGCTCCCGCTGGGCGAGTGCATCCACCCCTGGCGGCGCGCGGGCCACAACGCCATCATGTACTACAACGCGCTCCTCGAGCAGATCGCCAAGCAGTACAAAGTGAGCCTCTCGACGCCCTACAAGGACCTGCCCGCGAAGTTCCGCCACGACCTCATGCACGGCTTCAAGGACGATCTCGTCCTGCCCTGGCGCCGCGAGGACCGTCCCTTCGAAGGCGTGCTGGCGACGCTCGCCAAGCGCCTCGAGGAGGCGGAGGACGACGAGACGCGCGCCAAATACGAAGCCTACCAGAGCTACCGCGTCTGCCCCGACTGCCACGGCTCGCGCCTGCGCCCCGAATCGCGCGCGGCCACCGTGGCGGACAAGACGATTGTCGACGTGCTCGCGATGACGGTGGACGTCGCCTGCGCCCACTTCACGCGCGTCGCCGCCGAGAACCCCCGCTTCCCCAAGCCCATCGTCGAGATCCTGACGGAAATCACGCGGCGGCTGACCTTCCTGCTGGACGTCGGGCTCGACTACCTCACGCTCGACCGCGCCGCCTCCACGCTTTCCGGCGGCGAAATGCAGCGCATCCGCCTGGCGACGCAGATCGGCTCCGGGCTGACGGGCGTCCTCTACGTCCTCGACGAACCCACCATCGGCCTGCACCCGCGGGACAACGAACGGCTCATCGGCACGCTGAAGAGCCTGCGCGACCGCGGCAATACGGTCGTCGTCGTCGAGCATGACGCCGAGATGATGAAGGCGGCGGACTGCATCGTCGACCTCGGTCCCGGCGCCGGGCGCGAGGGCGGCCGGCTCATGTACTGCGGCGATTACGCGGGGCTCCTCGAGGCGAAGAGCCTGACGGCGGACTATCTGACCGGGCGCCGCCAGGTCGTGCCGCCCGGCGTGCCGCGCCCGCTCCCGCCGAACCCGAAGTTCCTGACGATTTCCGGCTGCACCGAGCACAACCTCAAGAACGTCACCGCGCGCATCCCCATCGGCTCGTTCACCGTGGTGACCGGCGTCTCCGGCTCCGGCAAGTCCACGCTCGTCGACGAGACGCTCAAGCGCGCGCTCATGAAGAAGTTCTACGGCGCGAAGGCGCAGCCGGGCGCGTACCGCCGGCTGACCGGCACGGAAAACTTCGACAAGGTCATCGAGATCGACCAGTCGCCCATCGGCCGCACGCCGCGCTCGAACCCGGCGACCTACGTCGGGTTCTTCTCCGAAATACGCGAGCTTTTCGCGCAGACCGAAGCGGCGCGCGCCCGCGGCTACACGGCCGGACGCTTCTCCTTCAACGTGAAGGGCGGACGCTGCGAGGCGTGCGGCGGCGACGGCGTGCGCAAGCTCGAGATGAGCTTCCTGCCGGACGCATACGTCACGTGCGAACAGTGCGGCGGAAGGCGTTTCAACGCCGAGACGCTCGAGGTCACCTACGGCGGCAAGAACATCGCCGACGTCCTCGACATGACCGTCGCCGAGGCGCACGAATTCTTCGCCAAGGTCCCGAGCCTCGCCCGCAAGCTGGGCACGCTCGTCGACGTCGGCCTCGGCTACGTGGCGCTCGGCCAGAGCGCGACCACGCTCTCCGGCGGCGAAGCCCAGCGCATCAAGCTCGCGACGGAACTCTCGCGCCGCGCGACGGGCCGCACCCTGTATCTCCTGGACGAACCGACGACCGGACTCCACTTCGACGACGTCGCCAAGCTGATGCGCCTCCTGTTGCGCCTGCGCGACCAGGGCAACACCATCGTCGTGATCGAGCACAACGTGGACGTCATGCGCTGCGCGGACTGGATCATCGACCTCGGACCCAACGGCGGCTCGGGCGGCGGCGAACTCGTCGCGGAAGGCCCGATCGCGGCGATCCGCGCCTGTCCGCGGTCCGTTACCGGGCGCTTCCTGTAGGACGGCCCCCGCCGGAAAGGTCCGCAACCTCCCTGTCGTCTCGCCGGAACGGTATAGGCGTTCCGGCGCAACGGCATCGCCGTTTCAAGGCATCTGAACACCCGTTTCGGGCGTTCCCGGCGGGCGAAAAAGGGGCAGTCGCCCGGGGTGCCCCGGGTTTTTAGGGGATATCTGCCTATTTCATGATGTATTTCAACCGAAAACGCAAACTAACGGGCAATTTCCCGTCTGGGAGCGATCCGTTCTCGTGCCCAGGGGAATTTTTTCTCATGGGCACGAGAATCTTTTCTCATGG
>DJRS01000041.1:909-13319 GCA_002440145.1 Verrucomicrobia bacterium UBA6354 | reverse complement strand
ACGGCATCACCGTTCCGGCGAGACGCGGCTAACGCACGACTATCAGCACGCCGTCCTTGCCCTCGAAGGGCGAACGCCGATGGACGAAGAACGCCTTGCGCTTCCCATTCTTCGTCTGATATACCCCGAAACAATTCGACCGATTGGGCTCGCTTAATTCCGCCAATTCGTTGGACGTCGCCGGTGTGGCCAGTCCCAGCCAGCCGATTGCTTTCGCAGGCGGAAGATTCGTCGAGGCATAGATTATGCATTTGGGAAGCCCTGGGGCATTAGTCACAACAAAACCCATTTCATTCGTCGTAAGAGCTGGACCTTTAATCCATATATTCGTCAATGAAGAGCATCCGACAAATGGGCTGCTTTGTAATGTGTCCATCTTGAAATTCTTCGTGCCCACTACGAGAGATTGCAGTTTTGTCTGTCTGCAAAATGCGCATGTCCTAATTTCAATCTGGCTACCGGACAGATCCGCGGCCGTCAACCGGGACTCCCCTTCATATTCTCCTTGCCCAACCTGAAACGCGGAAACTCCTATATGTTGAACATTCGTCAACACCAGTTTACCCGCTACTGCCGTACCGGCGAAAGCCCGGTCTCCTATGTTGGTGATAGCCGGATTGACGATGCGCGCGACATCCGATGTAAGGCTGCAACAACCACTGAAAGCATCGTTTCGTATAGAACGCAAAGCGGTACACCCGCTTAAATCGACTTCCTTCAATCTATATGCGTATCGAAAGCCCTGAAGTGGAATTTCTTCCAACGGACCGGCTAGTTTCACGCTTTCCAAATTGGAATACTTTCCTTTTACAGTGGATAGCCCATTGAAAGCAAACGCGTACTCGCCTAGATGACACAGATTTGTCACATAGAGCGCACCTTTTACGGGCACCTTATAAAACGCATCATTCCCGATATTCGTCACGCCAGAATCAATGAGATTGCCGACATCCACCTGGAAATTTGTGCAACCTGAGAAGCAATAGTCGTCAAACGACTTCACATAAGGAAATTTCTCGGGTGTGAGCGTCTTGAGGGGCGTTTGCTGCGCCCACTGCTTCGGGAAGCGCACGACATTCGGCGAAATGACAATGTTGGTCACATAAACACCTTTGGTTGTCGCGTCTTTGAACATGCGCTCGGACAAGTCGAACATGTCCGGCGCTATGAATTCACGGCAATTCCGCGCCAGCGCTTCTGCCGATGCGGAAATGACCTTGTGTTCCGTATCTTTCTCTACATCCGTGAAGTCTATTTTCTTTGTACTCTCTTCATTCTTTCCCGTAAGCTGCAAACCCGTAATGTTATTCCCGGCGCCGTCCGTCAAGGTCACCTCCTTTGCCGGAAAAGAACACTTAGGATTGTCGTTCGTAAGCTTGCCGTCGACAAACCGCCAATCCGCCCATGCCGTGCCCAGTCCCAGCGCGGCAATCAGGACGGCAAGGGCCTTTTTCAGGTTTTTGTTTTGTTTTTTCATCTTTTTCCTCCTTTTTTGTCGCTTTTTGTCCTAGTTGTCCAACCCCATGATGCGCCGCGACGTGCGGACGGCGCAAAAGGCCTTCCCGCACATGGAACAGTAGTCCTCGCCGCCTTTGCCGTGGTCGCCTTCCGCACGTGTAGCCTGCCAACGCTTCCGCGCATGTTCCGGGTCGAGCGCGCACTTGAACTGCGCCTCCCAATTGAATGCGCGGCGCGCTTGGGCCATTTCCAGATCCCGGTCCGCGGCGCCTTTCAAACCGCGCGCCACATCGCCGGCGTGCGCGGCGATTTTGTAGGCGATCATGCCTTCGTGCACCTCCTGGGCGTTGGGCAGGCCCAAATGTTCCGCCGGCGTCACATAGCACAGGAGAGACGCCCCGTATGTCGCCGCGGCGGTCGCTCCGATGGCGGAAACGATATGGTCGTACCCCGGGGCGATGTCGATGACCACGGGTCCCAGGACGTAAAAAGGCGCCCCGTCGCAGAGTTCCTGCTCCTTTTCCATGTTCATCTGCACCTGGTTGAAGGGAATATGCCCCGGACCTTCCACCATGACCTGCACGCCCGCCGCACGCGTCCGGCGCACAAGTTCGCCCAAAACGGACAGTTCCCCGAACTGTGCCGCGTCGC
The DNA here is from genome assembly GCA_002440145.1 of Verrucomicrobia bacterium UBA6354. Lineage (GTDB taxonomy): Bacteria > Verrucomicrobiota > Kiritimatiellia > RFP12 > UBA1067 > UBA1067. The sequence continues at coordinate 11,210 of DJRS01000041.1, read as the reverse complement.
TCGCATCCGCCAAACACCCTGGACGCAGTCCGTCCCCCAGCGAAACCGTCACGTCGTACTGGCGCAAAATCTCGCAAACCTCATTCCAGCGCGTATAAAGCGGGTTTTCCGCCTTGTTGTTCTGCATCCACTCCGCCATGATCGCCCCGCCGCGGGAAACGATCCCCATGACGCGCTTCTTGGCGAGCGGAATGTGCGCCAAAAGGAGTCCGGCATGGAGCGTCATGAAGTCCACGCCCTGTTTCGCCTGTTCCTCTATTACGCGCAAAAGGAGTTCCGGATCCATGACGGGGATGTCGCCCGGCGCGCGCGAAAGCGTTTCATAGACGGGAACCGTGCCGAGGGGAACCGTCGAAGCCTCGAGCATGCCCTGCCGGATGGATATGATATCCGCCCCGACCGAAAGATCCATGACAAAATCGGCGCCGGCTTTCAGGGCGATGGCGAGCTTGTCCAGCTCGTCGCCCTTGCCCGAACAGGTCGGGGAACGCCCGAGATTGGCGTTGACTTTCGTGCGGAACATGCGCCCCACGCCCATCGGATGCGCATTTTTATGGTTTACGTTCAACGGAATCACCGCGCGTCCGCTTGCAACCGCCGCGCGCACCTCCTCGGGCGTCAACCCCTCGTCCGCCGCGACTTGGCGCATCGCATCCGTTATGATTCCCTTCCGGGCCGATTCCAACTGAGTCATGATACCTTCTCCTTAATCGCAAAACAATTCTAATTGCCGCTCCGCCTGCGCCCGCAACATGGAAAATCCGTTTTCCGTCTTGCAACCCGCCTTGCGGGCATGCACGATAAGCGGCGTTTCTTCCGGTACATACACGAGGTCGTAGACGTATTCGCGTCCCGTGAACGCAAAGTCGGGAATCGGATCCTGGTTTGTCGCGTTCACGACAAGATCCGCCGTTTCCATCGTCCGGATCGCCGTAAAACCATGCTTTTTTGCGAGCGCCTCAGCCTTTTCGTAGGTGCGATTCAGGATTTTGACGGAGGCCCCCAGTTCCTGCAGGGCTTGCGCGACCGCCTTGGCCGCCCCTCCCGCCCCCAAAAGAACGACCGAAAGCCCTTTGAACGAGCGCTTGCCCGTAAACGCCATGAGCGCCGTGGCTATGCCGTCTTTATCCGTATTATAGCCGATTTTGCGTCCATCCGCCGTGAAAACGACCGTATTCACCGCCCCGATGGCACGCGCGGCGGGGTCGATTTCGTCCAAATACCGCATAACGGCTTCCTTGTGGGGAATCGTGACGGCCAGCCCCTTGACATTGCACCGCTTGGCAAAAGCAAGAGCCTCTTCTATAGTCGGCGCGGGATAGGCGATCATCTCGGCCCGACGACCTGCCGCGGCATGTGCGGCATTGTGCAGTTCGGGACTGCGGGTTTTCAAAAGCGGCCACCCCGTCACGGCGTAAAGATCCATCTTGAACGCGTCGAAAAAGTCCGGATAGGACTTCTTTACGCACGAAGCCGTGTGGATGATTGTCGGCGTATCGCCCGTCGTGGCCAAAATCGCCGCGGCCATGGCTATACGGTGGTCGTTTTGGGGGTCTACATCATGGGAATTGGCGAAAACGGCATCCATCGCCGCCAAACGGTCGCTTTCCTTGAGCCGCAAGCGTTCCGTCCCGGTAAAGACCGCCTTCCCGCCCAAGGCGAAGTTTACGGCCGCCAGCGCCGGATAGTTGTCCGGGCATTCCGAAACGTCGATCGCCTCTGCCGGCGCGCCGGATTTGTTGGCGCGTTGAATGCGCGCGACAAGGTCCGTTACCACGCGGTCGGGCTGGCGCGATTCGGCGGAAAGCCCCTTGATCTGAATCTCGCTCCCGAGCGCATTCGCCGCAAACCAAAACGCCGCGCCGCTCCAGTCGCGTTCCGGCCGGACATTCCCGGGCGAAACGTACTTCTGGTTCCCCGGCACGTGGAAGCCCGTAGCCGTCGGCAAGACCTGGACGCCATACTGGTCCAGAACCGCGAGCGTCATCTCGACATACCCCTTCGATTGCAGGGGGGTCGTAAAGCGTATTTCCGAGTCGCCCGGCAGAAGCGGGAGCGCGAAAAGAAGCCCTGTCACGAACTGGCTTGAAATATCGCCGCGCAATTCATGCAAACCCGCCTTCAGATCCTCGTAGGAAATCATGGGACGTTCGGCCAGGCGTCCGCGGCGGATGAAGGAGGCTTTGACGCCCAATGCCGCGGCAAGCGGCGCGAAAAAGCGCAAAGTCGAGCCGCTTTCCCCGCAATCCAGGGTCGCCGTCGGCAAGCCTGCCGTCCGTGCGGCGGAAAGCGCCGCGATGCAACGCCGGGTGGCGATAAGGTCCGCCGCTTCCGTCTGCGGATCGCCCAGACGCGAGACGTCCCCACCCGCCAGAAACTCGGCGATGAGCAGCCGGTGCAGGTGCGATTTGGATACGGGAGGCGTAAGGGCGCCCCGCAAGGGACGCGGCAAGATGATGCGCGTATCCGCATCCACATGATGGGGAAAAGAGGCATAGTGCGCACGCCGCTCGGCCGCCTTATTCCCAAGCGGACGCGTACCCTTGGCGGCCGCAATCCGTTCCGCCAGCGTGTCGTCATCCACATCCAATACGACTACAAATCCGTGTTCTTCGGCATATGCGCGGCACACCGGATCCAGCAACGTTCCCCCTCCAAGCGAAACGATAGGCGCCTTTACCTGTTCCAGAGTCTCCCGCTCTATCCGGCGGAAACCCGCCTCGCCCTCCGCGCCGAATATTTCGGGGATGGACCGCCCTTCGCGGCGCACGATTTCCTCGTCCAAATCCACGCTCATGCGCCCCCACTGGCGCGAAAGATTCCGCGCCAATGTCGATTTCCCGCTCGCCGGTGGTCCGTAAATGTACAATGTCTTCATCTTTCCATACCCTCTTACGCGTGAACGGGCGACGATTCGCGCGAATGCACCTGGCTTCTGTAGAGCGACCAGCCGTTGTTCAGCCAAAAGCTGATTCCGCACACCCACATGGCCGGCAAAAGCAGCTGATGATTCCCCGAGATCTCGGCCACGATGACTATGGCCGTCAAAGGCACGCGAATGGCGGACGCCACAAAGCCCGCCATGCCCACGAGCGCAAACGCCGCGGGCTGAACGCAGAACGAGGCCGGCAAAAACGCCGAGAACAAAAGCCCCGTCGCCGCGCCTACTGCGCCCCCGCAGACGAGCGCCGGTGCGAATACGCCTCCCGATCCGCCCGAGCCGACCGTAAAGGATGTCGCGACAACCTTCAAGACGAATAGCAGAAAGAAGGTGGATGCGATCCGCAAAACCGGCGCCTGCGCCAACGCTTCCGGTTCAAGACGAAAGGCGGACTGGATAAGCGGGTAGCCCGGACCCAGGATATCCGGAATCCAAAAGCCGATGAGCCCGGTCGCAAGACCGCCGGCGACTACCTTCGCCGCGCCAGGCAGACGGCTCATGCCGAAGCGTTTCTCCGTGCCGCGGAAGAAGCTGATGTAAAAGCGCGCCGCAAAGGTTACAATGATCGCGAGCACGAAATAAGGCACGAGCACAAGCCCCGTCTCATATACGTTGTCCGCCGAAAGGACAAAAAGCGATCCCCAGCCGAAGAAACAGGCGTAAATCGTGTAGCTCAACGCCGCGGCCACAAAACACGGCAAAACCGTCTCGTATTCGATATCGCTGGATGAGTAGAAGATTTCGAAACCGAATATCGCCCCCGCAAGCGGAGCCTGGAAAAGCGCCGCGATACCCGCCGCCAAACCCGCCGCCATGAGAATCCGCCGCGCGCGGAGCGTCAGATTGCATTTCCGCGCGACCACGCTGCCTACCGCGGCGCCCAAAAGCGTGACTGGCCCCTCGTAGCCCGCCGAACCGCCGCTCGCGACCGTCAGAACCGAAGCGACGGACTTCACCGGTATGACCGTCCCGGTGACGTACCCGCCACGCTGATGGTACGCGCGTATCGCGCTGTCCGTTCCCCGGGCGTTCTCCAGCTTTGTGAAACGCCGTATCAGCAAATAGCCCGCAAGCGCGCCCGCCGCCGGCAAAAACAACATCACCCACCGGGAACAATCCCCGAGCGAGACAGCCGAAAACCCCTGCGCAAGCTGTTGAATGTCGGGTAACGTCCCATCCTCGCGCGGCCGGACGAACGAACCGATCAGGACGTGCGTTCCAAAATCTATCATGTAACGGAACGCGACGACAACCAGCCCCGTCAGCACGCCAATCAAAGCCGCCTCGCCAAAATATTGCCCCGTGCGGAAAGAGAGCCCCTTTCCCGCACGAAAAAACTTCCAGCTAGATAGTGATATGTCGCGAAGCATGCTTGCGTATATTATATCATAGTTGCCGGGCGGATGCTTGCCTAAATTCCACCCGCCGCAAAAAACGTATTTGCAAATAGGTGAACCCGATCAACGCAACGCCCAGAAACCACGCCATTGTCGTCGCCATGGAGAAGCGCAGATTGTTGTACGCTTCTTTCCAAATCTGGAGGGACAAGACCTGCGTCGCGTCGCCGGGCCCGCCGAACGTGAGGAGGAAGATGGATCCCATGCCCTGGAAAGCCGCAATGAACGCCCCGACGAAATTGATGACCATGAGCGGCGCCAGCTGGGGGAAGGTCACATGGCGGAAGCGCGCCCAGATCCCCGCCCCGTCCAGCGCCGCCGCCTCGTAATAGTCGCGCGGCAGGGATTCCAAGGCGGCGATGTAAATGAGCGAAGCCATGCCTGCCCCCGACCAAACGCCCGGCAGAATGCAGCAGACCATCGCAAGCGCGGGATCCTGAAGCCAAGCCTGCCGCGTCCCCCCAAGCGACAGGACTACGCGATTGAGAAGCCCGTCTTCCGTGGGATCGAACATCAACTTCCACAAAAGCGTCACGACAAGGGCGCTCGTCAAGTGCGGCAGAAAATAGAGGAACCGAAAGAACACGCGTCCGCGCGGAATCTCGCAGAGCCCGACCGCCAGCAGAACCGGCAGCGAAAAGCCCAATGCCAAGGTCGCGGCGACATACTCGAACGTGCGCGCCCACGCGCTCCAAAAGGCGGAATCCGTCGCCACGCGGATGAAATTGTCCAATCCCGCCCAGGTCGCCGCGCCGACTATCTTGTAGTCCTGAAACGCCATGATCGCCCCTTTGGCGAGCGGATAGTAGCTCCAGACGAGAATGGACGCCAACGCCGGGAGCAGAAAGGCCCACGGCGACCAGGCGAACCGCCGCGGCGCCTCCCGGGCCGCGCTCCGCCGCGTCTGCACGGCCTGCCGGATCGCAAGCCCCGCCGCAATGAGCAAACAGAACGAAATCGCGCCGAAGATCATCCGCGCATAGGGGCGGGCATGCTCCACGCGCAATGTATCACCGGCAAACATCAGACCCCGGTTCGCGTCTTCGGTAATCGAGCGGAGCGCAGCGGCGCAATCCAGCCTTTTCCCGGCTTCCGAAAGGAGGACCCCCAAGAATCGCCGCTGGACAAGGTCGCTCGCGCCTTGCCAAAACCCGACCCACGGTTCCGTCGCCGCCTTGATTTTCCCCGCCGCCAAATCCGCATACATCTGGCGGATGCCGGACGGAATCCGCGCGAGTTCCCGCGTGAAGCCCAAGCGCTCCAAATCCGCCGGATTGCACCACATGCCGCGTCCTTCCGCCACGTTCCGCCGCACATCCTCGTCCGCTAGTTCCGGCGAAGCGAGAGCCTGCAGACACCTGAATATCAAATCGCGCTCGGCTTTCGGTCGGCGCCCCGCGCTTTCGCTCATCGCGTAAAAATGCTTGTGCGCCTGCAAAACGCGCACGCCCCCGTCGTCCGCCGCGGGAAACGGCATGATGCCGATCGTCTCCGGCGGCATGTTCAATGTCTCCGTCAGGCGCCGCACGAGATCTTCCCCGCCGAATACGCATACGATTTCTCCCGCCGTGAACAGGCGCCCTATCTCATCCGCCAGGGACAGCGTCGGCAGCCCGCGCACGACATCCCGCCGTACGAGATCCTGCAGAAAGGACGCCGCGCGCAAGGCTGCCGGGGAGTCGAAACACGCTTCCCACGTACCGTCCGCGCGGCACCTGACGACATCCCCCCCGGCGGACTGCACCCACGGCAAAAACCCCCACGGACGATTCTCTATCGCGAACGCCCGCCGCCCCGCACGCGTCAATTTCAGGCACCAATCCCGGAAGGCGGACCATGTCCGCGGCGGATTCTCCGGGTCCAGCCCCGCCGCCGCGACTAGATCTTTGCGGTACACAAGCCCGTAATACGAAATCCCTGGCGTCGGCAACGCCAGCACATGTCCGTCCTTCACCCGGACGCGGTCCCACAACGAAAAAGCGGCCGGCTTCGCGTTCGTGGAGGACGGTTGGACCCACTCGTCCAGCGGATAGACGAAACCCTCTTCCGCGTCGTGCCGCAGAATATGGAACCATGCCTTGTAGATGTCGGGGGCCGTACCGCCCGCCAGCGCGAGCATGAACGTCGCCCGTCCGCCCGCGCCCGGCAAGGTCAAACCGCCCCACTTCACCGGCTCCAGTTCCGGCTCCGCGCGCGCCAGTTCGACTATCCGGCGCGTCGCCGGCTCTTCCGGATGCTCCGGATCGTAGGAGAAAAGGAAACTGACCTCCGTTTTCGCGAAGGTCAGCGCCGGCAACGCAAAAAACAAAGCGGCCAGTCTAGACCGTACGCGCGACGAGCCCATCCGCAACCTGCTTGACGATCGCTTCGCCCTTCAAGACGCCCAGAACGGCGAGCGCGAACGCGAGCGCCGCGCCCGGCGCCTGTCCTGTGACGATCCGCCCGTCCACGACGACGGGCACGCCCGCGCAGGGACGATCCAAGCCGACGGCGCAAGACGGATAGCATGTCACCCGCTGGCCCGGCTCCAGCACGCCCGCCTCGACGAGCACGAGCGGCGCGGCGCAAATCGCCGCGAGAAGCCGCCCTTCCGCCTTTTGCCGGCGCACCCTCTCGAGCAACGCCCCGCACCGGCGCATGTTTTCCACGCCCGGACCGCCCGGCAGAACGAGCGCGTCGTATTCGGCGGGCGACACCTCCGCAAAGAGGGCGTCCGCGCGGAGAATCATGCCGTGCGCGCCTTCGACCTCCAGGCTGGGCGCGAGCGCGGCCGTGACGACGTGCACGCCGCCGCGCCGCAAAACATCAATCAGCGTGACGGCTTCCATCTCCTCGAAGCCGTCCGTCAATGGCACCAACGCCCGGATCATGGACAATCCCCCTTCCTTGCCGCAGGCGCGATCAGATGAGGTTGCGCGCCTCGTTGCACTTCATCTTGCGGCCGTCGATTTCCTTGTCGTTCAACGCCGCGATGGCCGCCTCCGCTTCCGCACGATTCGGCATCTGCACGAATCCGAATCCCTTCGATTTGCCGTTGTAGCGGTTTGTGATCAACCGGACGAGGGACACCTTTCCGTATGCCGCGAACTGCGCGCGCAGCGTTTCTTCCGTCGTGTCATAGCTGAGGTTGCCGACGTAGATCTCGACCGAACCGTCCGCCGGAGCCGGATGGCGGCGCTCGAACTTGGCGCCGCGTTCCTTCTTGCCGACCGCGTTCGCGTCCTTGCTCCGCCCCGCCGCCTCGCGCTTGCCCTTGCAGCACGCCGGCTTTTTCGCCGGGCGCGCGCCCAGCCTGGAAAGAAGCGCGCCGACGACGGCGCCCAAAACAAACGCGACCACGGCGAGAGCAACTGCCGCGCAACGCGTATCCCCCTCTGCAAACAGGCCGAAAACCTGATTAATGCACATAACTGATTTTTCTCTCTTTCTTGTTCTTTCTTGTTCTTGTTCTCTTGGCTTGATCTCAGGCTGTCCTGAAATCTCCGAGCGTCTTCATCCGGCTCGGATGGCGGAGTTTGCGCAACGCCTTCGCCTCGATCTGGCGGATGCGTTCGCGCGTGACGTTGAAGAGGCGGCCCACTTCTTCAAGTGTGCGGCTGTAGCCGTCGGTCAAGCCGAAGCGCAGGTCTACCACCTGGCGTTCGCGTTCCGACAGCGTTCCGAGGATCTCCCTCAGCCGCTCCTTCAGCAAATGTCCCTCGGTGACCTCAAAAGGATTCTCGCTTGTCGAATCCGGAATGAAGTCGCCGTAATGGGCGTCGTCGTTGTCGCCCACCTTCGACTGGAGCGAGATCGGCTGCTGCGCCATGCGGCGCACCGTACGGACCTGCTCCGGCGATATGCCCAATTCGCTCGCCAGCTCCGCTTCGGTCGGTTCGCGGCCGAGACGCTGCACAAGCTTCTTGTTCGTGCGCATAAGGCGGTTGATCGTCTCGATCATATGCACGGGAATGCGGATCGTTCGCGCCTGGTCGGCAATCGCGCGCGTGGCCGCCTGCCGTATCCACCAGGTCGCATACGTCGAAAATTTGTAGCCGCGCGTGTACTCGAACTTCTCCACGGCTTTCATGAGCCCCGTGTTGCCCTCTTGGATGAGATCCAGGAAGCTGAGCCCGCGGTTCATGTATTTCTTGACGATGGAAATCACAAGGCGCAAATTGGCTTCGACCATCTTCGTGCGCGCCTTCTGCCCCGCCCGCATGGCCTTGCGGAGCTCGTCGAAGGACGTCATGAACTCCTCCGGCGGCACGCCGAACTTCGCCTCGTACGACGCCATCTTCTCGCGCAGAAGCGCCAGATCGCGGTCGCGCTTCTTGGACGCCTTCTGCTTCATCAGCTCGGCGTTCTGGCGCACAAGCCCCTTGTACGGCAGGAATATGTGCTCCTCCGCGTCGCTGCAGAGCATCTCCAGGACCTTCTGCTTGAAGCTCAAGTCGTCAAAGCACGTCCGAAGCGCCGCGCGCGCGTTCGCCAGCGTCTTCTCGGCTCCGCGCTTCGCCGCCGGCGAAGCCGAAGCCTGCCCGCAGGTCGCCACGTACTTCGTCCCCGCCTCGCGCAGGCGCTTCTCGGCGTCGCGGATCTCCTGCCGCAGACGCGGAATCTCCTCCATGTAGGCGTCGCGCTTCTGTTCGTACTTGTCGGACACGATGCGGTCGAACCGTTCGCTCTGGTTCTCCAGCCTGTCCAGGAGCCCCGCATACATCTGCGGAACGAAAAGATACCGATTGAAGATGTCGCGCGTCGTGCGCTCCGAAATCTCGATCGTCTTGCAGAGCGACATCTCCTCGTCGCGCGAAAGCAGATTGACCTGCCCCATCTGGTGCAAATACATGCGGATGGGATCCTCGAAGTCCGGCGCATGGTTCTTCTCGTCCGCGGCGGTTTTCTTCTCGAGCCACCCCTTCACGTTCTCTTCGCTCAGGATGTGGACGCCGAGCTGCTCGAACATCGTCAGGTACCGCTCCGTCTGCAGCGTGTCCACGATCGCCTGCGGCAGGATCTGGTTGAGCTCCTCGAAGGTGATGTAGCCGCCCTGCGATTCGGCGCGGTGCTTCACTTCGTTGATGACCTCGTTCAGCTCCTGGTCGCGCAGGACCGAGAGGCCCTCCATCGAAGGCAGGATGCCGTCCGCGTCCGATTCGTCGTCCGGCATGTAGGAAGGCAACGGCAACGGCTCGAAATCCTCCGCATCCTCGTCTTCGTGCTCGCCGTGCTCTTCCGCCTCGACTTCGGCCGCGAGCTTGTCCGCATCCAACGTCGCAGCCTCGCGCTCGACATCCAAATCGGACGGCATGTCGTCGTCATCGCCAAAATCCACGGGCGCGACGGAATCCATTTCTTCAAGAGACTCCACGCTCTCCTCCGCGACGACCTCGGCGGCCTGCGCGGCGGAAGCTTTTTTTCTGCCGCGTTTTTTGGGCGTCTTTTCCGTCTTGGATTTCGGATCCGTATCTTTATCCGGCGATTTCTTAGCTCTAGCCATGTTGCTCCAGTCTACAATCCACCCGACTGCACTTTGTCAAGTGTTCTGATTATTATAGCATATTCCGCGTACACTGTGAAGGGGGTATTTTGGCCGGAGCGAAAAACGAAAAATGTACAATAGGGTGAGACACCCGGGACGGGCCGCTCCGGGGATGGAGAGCAAAACCAATGGCAGGAGCAGATATTTCGCGCAGACAGGCGAAGCCCCCGTCCAGTCCGGACGCGGGACGTCACGAACAAACGGGATTCTCGTGCCCATGAGAAAACATTCTCGTGCCGATGAGAAAAATTTCTCATGGGCACGAGAACGGCGCGGTCGCAGGCGTGAAAACGACCGTTAGTTTGTATTTTCAATCTAAATATGTCGTAAAACAGGAAGATAGCGGACGAAAATCGGAGCTTCCCGGTCTATCCGCCCCATTTCGTCCTCCGGGAACGCCCAAGACGGAGGTCCAAATGCGCCGGAACGGGGTGGCCGT